>JAYVSP010000308.1:0-5737 GCA_043775215.1 Planctomyces sp.
GCGAGTTGACGCCGATCTGAAAAAGACTCCCGACCCCTTCGCTCGTTCGTGCCATCAAAAAACAATTTTTGCAGCCGGGAAGACCGGCCCTTCCAGGCAGGTGCGGCGATAATCCCAAGATCCATCATTCTGGCGAATCTTGGCAACACAACTGAAGCAAATGCCAATGCCGCAGGCCATCGGCGTTTCCAGTGATAGCCAGCAGGTCACATTGGCGGCAGTGGCAATCTTCTGAACCGCATGCATCATCGGTTCGGGGCCGCAGCAATAGATCAGGTCCGGCGGACTTGCGGAGCCGAGCGATTGAGTGAGCAGATCGGTCACGAATCCATGATGACCTCGACTACCATCATCCGTCGCGATCCGCAGATCAAGCCCGACCATCGCGAAGTCATTTAATCCCGCCAGGTATTCCGCCGAGCGTGCTCCGTAACAAAGCGTGACGTTTCGCGCACCACCAAGTGGCCGACGTCCCCCGTTCGCCAGGGAAGAGCCGTACTGACGTTGCCCCAGCGCCTCGCGAGCCATCGCGAGAAATGGCGTCTGCCCGATCCCTCCCGCGACGAACATCAGGTGGCGAGTTCCCTCCGGCACCCTCGGAAAGCCATTCCCCAGCGGTCCCCACACAGTGACTTCGTCGCCAACTTTCCAAGTGGGCATCAAGGACGTGAGCTTGCCGACCGTGACGTATCCAAAGTCAAACCCGACAGGTTGACCGTGCTCATCGTCGTAGGTGTCGTACAGCGCGAACGGCCGGCCGAGCAGCGGGTCGGTCCCGCGAGCGGGCCGCACCATGAAGAACTGCCCGGGAACGATCCGCCGCGCGATCTCCGGACAGTGCAATCGCAGTCGGTAAGTGTTGCGAGCCATCTGCTCTTGCTCGACAACATTCGCAACATATTGATTCGCAGGGCACGGCGGACTCGCGGGAGAATCGTGTTCGCATCCCGGCAGCGCGTTAGAATTGTCCATGGTCAATCGGTCCTTCGTCCTTGGGGCACGTCAAACCGCCCCGCGTTTGTGATATTCTCCACGAAGGCGATCAAGCTCAAGGGAACGGCCTTTTCACTGACGCAGGCAATGCTCATGAATCCCCACAAACCGGACTCGAATACCTCTACTCCGAAGTTGGAACTTGACGACCGTTTCCCATCCGGTCGCTGGATTGGTTTTTGGCTGCAACCCCCGTTGGAAGGTCGGCAGCGCACGGAGTTGCTGCTGACATTTTGCGAAGGGACGATGACCGGCACCGGATACGACTGGGTCGGTGAATTCACAGTCAAAGGCCAATACTCGGTCGAGACCGGCATCTGCGACTGGATCAAACATTATCTCGGCCGCCATTCGGTCGTGTACCACGGTTACAACGAAGGCAAAGGCATTTGGGGCATGTGGGAAATTCGTGATCCCGTTTTGCAACTCGCACTGATGCATGGCGGGTTCCACATCTGGCCCGAAACGATGTCCGATCCCACTCAGCAAGACGTGGCTGAAGAAGCGGAATGCCCAGTCGACAACGAAGCATTCACACCAACACTCGAGCCGGCACTGTCGCCTGCTTGACGCGGTCTCAACAAGTCCGCCGGAAAACAACAATGAGCTTGCAACACACACACGATGTTTTTGAGAAAGAGAACTCGTTTGCGCTTGCGATTGCGGTAATGCGGGACCGAGTACAACGCCTGAATGACAACGAGAAGAACGACCTCTATGAATTGATCCCGTTCCTTTTGGGAGACGACGAGGAAGAGAGAGTCAGCGCGCAGGCTGCGGTGAGGGAAATTTTTGACAAAACCCCTGGCAAGATTCGTCGCGAAGTGCTGCCTGAGACTCCAGGAGCGGCGCTTCAAAATTGGTTGGCTTATGTCAGCGGTCGAATCAAAGCGGCGAGAATTGAAGCGGGATTGACGCAAGATCAATTGGCGGCCAAGAGCGGACTTCCTCAAAGTCATATTTGTAGACTTGAGGCTGGACTACACAGTCCAACAGCAAAGACTTTGGAAAAAATCGCTTTGGCATTGGAGATTGCTGTTTCGTATTTTGATCCCTCTGTTTAATCGTCGCTGCTGACAATTGAAAACTACGCGGTTGTGTTTCAACACAGCCGCGTTCGTTTTTTGGAGACGACGAGATGTCTTCCTTTACAACATTGCCGTTCTTCTAACGGAGAACGGCCCGCGTCTTGGTGGCGCAGCAACTTTATACTCTGCCGGAGGGGTCCGCTCGACATGATGAATTCAGAACGCCATTGCATCCAGTGCGTCGAGAACTTGTGGACGATATGCACCAACCACATCGAACGGTTCAATTGCACGACGCGGATGTTCGTGAAGCGGTTCTGCCGCCTGACGTTCGCGTTCAGCAAGAAATTGGCGAACCTGGAAGCGGCGGTTGCAACGCACATCGCGGCCTACAACTTCACTTGGCGGTCACGCCACAACGACGGCCCGAACTCAGGGCGGAAGCGGCTGACTCCCGCCATGCAAGCCGGCCTGACGGATCGGCTGTGGTCATTTGAGGATTTGAACGACGCGGTCATGGCAGCGTAGGCCAGAAACAAAAGAAGCCCCGGCGATGAACCGGGGCTTTCTTCTTAACCAAAGAAACTTTCAAATTAGGACACTACCTAAAACCGTGTGAGACCAACTTGGCAATGGTTGCCTCTGTTGACGTTCGTTTTATACTCGCGGTCTCGCCACCGGCTTTGCCGAACCATCCGATGATAACTCTCCGATAACACTCCCGACCGTTGACTTCCTGGTGAGGACGATGATGCCTGTCTCCCGCCTGCCTGCCATCTCACTCCACCGTCAGTCTCTGTGTCGTCAGTACTGCTTTTGCATGTGCTGTCTTTTTCTGAGTTTCGCGCTCAGCCTGGCTGCTGACACACCCACGGAAACAATATCGGTGCCGAAACCAGCCACAGCGACCCCGGCGGCAGACACATTCTGGTCGCTCCGACCGCTGGTTGTGCCGCGGGCGCCGCGAATCGAAAAAGAGTTTGCAAACTTTCGGCCCGTCAACTTGATTGACCGGTTCGTGTTGAGCAAGCTGATGGAAAAGGGACTCGAACCGTCGCCGAGTGCCGATCGGCGGACGCTGCTCCGGCGGGTCTATTTTGATCTGATTGGGCTGCCACCGACGCCTGAAGAAATGGACGAGTTCGTTACTGATGCGCGTGAGGACGCGTACGAACGATTGGTCGATCGACTGCTGGCCAGCCCGCACTATGGCGAACGTTGGGCGCGGCATTGGATGGACGTCGCTCACTTCGCCGAGACTCACGGGCACGATCAGGATCGGCCTCGGCCAAATGCGTGGCCGTATCGCGATTACTTGATCCGCTCGTTGAACGACGACACGCCGTATGCCCGTTTCGTTCAGGAACAAGTTGCCGGCGATGTGCTCTTTCCCGACGACCCACAGGCGACCGTCGCCACTGGTTTCCTGGCGACGGGGCCGTGGGATGAAAGCTCGCTGCAAAGCATTCAGAACGAGACTGACGATCGGAAGATCGCGCAGTACCTCGACCGCGACGACATGGTTACAACAGTCATGAGCACGTTCGTCAGTGCGACGGTTCATTGTGCGCGCTGCCACGATCACTTCTTCGACCCGATCACGCAGGCCGACTATTACGCTCTGCAAGCAGTCTTTGCCGGCGTCGACAAAGCTGATCGGCCGTTTGAACCTGATCAACAAACCGCTCGCCGCCGCAAGACGCTGCAAACCGAACTGGCGGAGTTGAACCGACTCAAAGGCCAGGCCGATCCTTCGCTGCTGATGCCGGAGATGCAGCAACTTGCCAGCGCTTGGGAGTCCAAACAAGCGACGACGCCGTCGCTCTGGCAAGTGCTTGAACCTGTCGAGGCCAAGTCTGCGGAAGGTGCCACGCTAACGAAGCAGCCGGATGGATCGGTCCTCGCCAGCGAGAAGCGGCCGGAGAAAGACACGTACACGCTCGTCTTTCACACGCCGCTGCGTGCGATCACGGCCCTGCGTTTGGAATTGCTGACTCACGATTCCTTGTCGCATCGCGGTCCCGGCCGGCAAGACAACGGCAACCTGCATCTCAGCGAGTTGAAAGTCTTCGCGCAGGCGAGCGCGCTGGCGAGCGGGGGACATCAGCGCCCTGGTGCGTCCGATGTTCCCAAAACCACAACGCTGAATGATTCCGCAAGCACCAAGGGGCTGACGCCCTCCGCTCGCCAAGAACTCAAGAACCCGCGAGCCGACTTCAATCAAGACGGCTGGACGATCGCCCACGCACTGGACGGCAATCCGGCGACCGCGTGGGGCATCTATCCAAAAGTCGGTGAAGATCATCGAGCCGTCATCGAGTTCGCTCAACCAATCAACATCGAAGGCGGCACCGTTCTGACGGTCCTGCTGGAACAGCTTCACGGCGGAGGCCACTTGATCGGCCGGCCGAGGATTGCCGTCACGACCGCGACCGAGTCACTGTCGCTGGAGTCGGAACTGCTCCCGTCGGAGATCGTGGGGATTCTCGCAAAGCCCGCTGCCGAACGGAGCGACCTGCAACGCGCCGAGCTTGCACGGTTCGTGCGATCAAAACAAGTCGAACACGAATTGATCGCGATGCCAGCGCCGCAAATGGTTTATGCGGCAGCGAACGAAACGAAACTTGACCCGCTCGTGCCGCCGACACGACGAGCGCCGCGTCCGATTCATCTGCTGGAGCGTGGCAACGTCAAGCAGCCTGGTGCCGAATCAGTCGCCGGTTCGCTGGCCTGTGTGTCCGGTTTACCGGCTCGTTTCGATTTGCCGAACGCCCAAGATGAAGGTGCGCGTCGAGCGGCCCTGGCCCGGTGGCTCAGTGATACTCGCAATGTGCTGACGTGGCGGAGCATCGCTAATCGAATCTGGCATCACCATTTTGGCCGCGGACTGAGCGACACGCCGAACGACTTGGGTCAGATGGGCGCGCGGCCCTCGCATCCAGAGTTGCTCGATTGGCTGGCGTCGGAGTTGACGGGGAGACGTGAAATCGAACCCTCTCACCCCACCAATTCGTCTCTCAAACGCCTGCATCGGCTGATCGTTACTAGCGCAACCTATCGGCAGTCATCGGCTCACGACGAGCGCTGGGCCGCGATCGACCGCGATAATCACTTCTTGTGGCGGACAAATCGAACACGGCTGGATGCAGAATCGATCCGTGACACGGTCGTGTCGCTGACCGGAATGCTCGACCGCACGATGGGCGGGCCGTCGGTGAAACAGTTCATCCAGACTCCCGGCATCCATGTGACGCCGAACGTCGACTACGCCAACTTCGATCCCGACCGCCCAGAGAATTTTCGCCGCAGCGTGTACCGCTTCATCTTTCGGACGCTGCCCGACCCACTGATGGATTCGCTCGACTGTGCCGACTCGTCGCAGCTCACTCCGGTACGGAATGCCTCGCTGACGGCACTGCAAGCTCTGTCGATGCTCAACAACAAATTCACTGTCCGGCAATCCGAGCATCTCGCCGCGCGCGCCATAGCGAGCAGTGCCGACCTCGAAAGACAAATCGAGACTGCCTTCCGCCTCGCAGTGCTTCGCACGCCGACCGATCGCGAGCGAATCGCGCTGACAGAATTCGCCCGTCAGCACGGCTTGGCCAACGCCTGCCGAGTCTTACTCAACAGCAACGAGTTCTTGTTCGTGGATTGACGAAGCCCTACAAAGTCAGGGGTCGGGTGTTCGGTTTTTCGGAATTGGCGGGAAGAGG
>JAYVSP010000309.1:0-8215 GCA_043775215.1 Planctomyces sp.
CATGCTGATCTCCGGCGGTACCGGCGCGGGCAAGACAACGTTGCTCAACGCTCTTTCGCAATTCATTCCGCATCAGGAGCGCGTCGCCACGTTGGAGGATTCCGCCGAATTGCAGTTGCGGCAACCGCATGTGATCCGCCTGGAAACCCGCCCGCCCAACGTCGAAGGTCAGGGACAAGTGACTCAGCGGGACTTGGTCCGGAATGCGCTGCGCATGCGGCCGGATCGAATCATTATCGGTGAATGCCGCGGCGCCGAGGCGCTCGACATGTTACAGGCCATGAACACGGGACACGAAGGGAGCATGACGACGGTCCACTCCAACGACACTCGGGATGCGACGAGCCGCCTGGAAGTGATGGTGGGAATGGCTGGCTTCGAGATGCCGATTTGGGTGGTGCGCCGTCAGATCGCCTCGGCGATTCATATCGTCGTGCAGTTGTCTCGCTTGTTCGGCGGAGCGAGAAAACTCGTCAAGATCTCGGAGATCACGGGGTTGGAAGGAGATGTCATCACCATGCACGACCTCTTCCAATTCAATCAGACCGGCGTGGACGCCAACCATAACGCTCAGGGGTATTTCTGCGCGACGGGGATACAACCGCACTGCCTGCCGCGACTGGCGGCGTATGGTGTCAATCTGCCGCCAGAAATGTTTGAGGCACGCTTGTTGCGTTCCGGGCGTCGGACTCCCAGTCCGATTGCCACGCGGTCAGGAGACAGACCATGAATCCGACATTGACCACTTGGCTGGTCTTCGCGGCCGGCGTTCTGTGCGTGTTGGTGATTTGGTCAGTGATGCGGGACGTGACGCGGAGTGATCGGCGGCGTGTGAGAATGCGTCTGCGAGCGGAACTCGGCTTGGAGGCGGCCGAGACTCAGGCCGTCTTTAAGAACCTCAACGCATCAAGCCCCGATCCCTTTGGCGAAGAATTTGAGGCGCCGCGAGGGCTGTGGGCTTGGTTTGCGCAAATTGTGGAACAGTCGGGTTTGGACATCACCCCCAAGATGGTTCTGCTGCGTTCGCTGGCGGCCGCTGCGGCTTTGGGCCTGATGGCTTTGGCGGTGACTGGACAACTTTGGTACGCGCTGCCGTGCGCCGCGATTGGCTTAGTCAGTCCGACCGCCTTTTACGCCCACAAACGGCACCAACGTTTGGAGAAATTCAGTGGTCAGCTTGCGGACGCGTTTTCGCTGATGGCTCGTGTTTTGCGATCCGGTCAGACGATGACACAAGCCATGAACATTGTCACTTCGGAGTTAACCGATCCGATCGCGGGAGAGTTCGCACTCTGTCAGGAGCAGCAAAACCTGGGACTGAGGACCGACGCCGCGCTGCGAGAGTTGGCTCGTCGTACTGGACTGCTCGAGCTGCGTATGTTTGTCGTGGCAAGTCTGGTGCATCGTGAATCGGGCGGAAACTTCGGGGAACTTCTGGAGAACCTGGCACATGTCGTCCGAGAGCGTTTTCGGGTTCGCGGAATGGTGCAAAGTCTCACGGCAGAAGGCCGGTTTCAGGCAGCAGTGTTGCTGATTCTCCCTTTGGCACTTTATGGGCTGCTATCCGCGATGCGTCCGGGCTACTTCGATGTTGTTTTGGATACTCATCCAGAGTGGATCGCGGGAGCGTTTTTCGCCGAGGCAATGGGTGCTCTGTGGATTCGAAAAATTATCAACTTTGACTTTTAAGGATCTGCGCATCTGCTCGTGGCTGAAGCGGTGAAACTTCGGCCATTCAAGACTGATGTCGCTTCGCGCGTCCGCCAAAAGCAACGTGCGGGAGAATGGGATCATGGATACCACGTTAATCTTTTCCGCCTTTATTTTGGCGAGCTGCGTGGTGGTGCTGGTGGGCGTGTTTGTCGGCGGACGCTCCGAGCGGTTCGAGGAACGGTTGGCGAGTTTGAATTCCCAGAGCATGGCCGTGCCGTCGGCACACCAATCCGGGATGATGGACCAATTGGCGAATCGCGTGATGCCTCGCTTGGCCGTGCCACTCATTCCAAAGGACGCCGCCGAGCAGGATCAGTTGAAAACCAAACTGGTGCAGGCGGGGTTCTATGGGGAGAACGCGTCGCACGTCTTCTTGGGAATCAAAATGTTACTGACGGCCGTCCCCTTTATCTTGGGAGTCTTGGCCGGCTCATTCGCACTCGTGCCAACACGAACCGGAATCATGTACGGAGCGGTGATTGGCGCAGTTGGGTTGGTGGGGTCGAGTCAATGGCTGGGCATGCGGAAGCGCACGCGGCAAATCGAGATGCGCCGCTCATTGCCCAATGCCCTGGACTTAGTTGTGGTCTGTGTTGATGGGGGACTGAGTCTTGCCGCCGCGCTCATGCGAGTTGGAAAAGAACTGCGGCTGGCTCACCCGTTGCTGTCTCGTGAGTTGCGGATCGTGACCCGCGCCTCGGAGATGGGACTGTCGCTGACCGAAGCACTGAGTCAGTTCGCGGCTCGGTTCGATTTGGAAGAATTGCGATTCTTGTCAACGATCGTCGGTGAGACCGCGAAGTATGGAACGAGCGTATCGAAGTCGCTCCGCGTGCATGCGGAAACGCTGCGGGCACAGCGTCAACAACGGGCGGAAGAGAATGCTCGCAAAGCGGCCGTGAAGATGCTCTTTCCCACGGTGGTCTTCATCTTTCCGGTCATTTTTCTGGTGGTGTTGGCGCCCTCCATGATTCGCATTGCGGAAGTCTTGCAACGGATCACTGGCCGGTTATAAATGTAAATAATTGTCAATTGGGCACTGTCGGGAAGGCATCGTCATGACGGCATCTCATACTGCGGTAACGCCGCGACAGCTCAGTCATGCGTGGCGCGACTGGACGGAAGTCATCCGCATGTTCGCCGATAAAGTTTCCGCGCGAGAACAAGTCAAAGAGAACGTCTATCGCGAGATTCACCAATCATTGACCGCCTCTTTGAGCGGCCTTGTGGAACAGCAACAATCTCCGATGGATGCCGATTTGGGCGATTTCTACGACCAACTTCTGACTCTGGTTCAGCCCTGGATGTCACTGACGGCTCTGCGTGATGCGGACCAACGATTTACCCAAAATTTGTTGGGGCAATGCCAGCGCTATCAGCGGGAGATCGACACTCAGGCGGGATCGTCGGGAGAACGAGTTCCCCGAACCGAACCTGTGTCCAATGGAGACATCGAAATTGTCCGACCGCTCGCGCGAAGTCAGTCGGCGTGGGGAACTGTGGGTTTGTTATCACTCGTGTTCGTCGGAATGTTGGGTGTGGGACTGGGGAGCGAGTTTTGGCCCGAGAGTTGGTCAGAGAGTAATCTGACCATCGGGACTGCTCGGCACAGCGTGTTGTGGGATGACAGCCAGGTCCGAAAATGGTTGCTTTCGGGCATTGTCACGGTGGTCACGGGGTGTACCGCGTGGGCAGTGTTCCGTGGGCCACGAAGTTATTAGAATCAGACGACAAAACGCCCGTGGCCGAAGTCGTCACACATCGGACTGAATTCCTCAGAGTTCGGCGACGCAAGACAGGACGAGCCATGACCTCTAAAAAAATCACCAGTCTGACTCACACGCGGCGGAAAGGCGCCGCCGCAATCGAGTTCGCGATTGCCGCATCGATGTTGATAACGCTCATGCTGGGCTGCACCGATTTTGGCCGGTTCGTTTATGTGTACGTGGTAGTGAACAATGCGGCCAGCGAAGGAGCGACTTACGGCAGTCTGAATGGAATCACTAAGTTTGGGAGCCTCGGAGCTTGGCAGACTGCGGTAGTAAATGCGGCAGTGGGAGAGACAACGGTCCACCCAATTGTTGCGGCGGATGTGACGGTCGATGGTGCGGCAGTCGCCAACAGTTTGTGCAAAGTGACGGTCACTCATCAATTCACTGTCCTTGTCCCTTGGCCGGGGATGCCTCAGTCGGCCACATTGACATGTACCGCGGCAATGCCGCTCATCAAGTGACTGTGGGAAGCGAAGAACAAAACAAGGTGATACTATGAACTCCAGCCGGCCACGAACGAGACCGACGCATTTGCGGCGGGGAGGAACTTTGGTGGAAGCCGCCATCGTCACTCCAACGCTGCTGGTGTTGTTATTGGGCACGCTCGACCTGGGAATTGCCGTACTTCGCTACAACATGTTGGCCGAAGGAGCTTGCACCGGGGCGCGGTCGGCAATCGTTCACGGCTCGGATGCCGCCTCGGAATTGCCCACCTGGACCTCTGGTTCGGCGGCGACGGCGATCCATGACGAGTTAGCTCCGTTGTTTGCCGCCGCCGGCATCCAGTCAAGCGACTTCACCGTGACCGTGACTTATCAACAGGTTGGTGGTGCCGACAGTACGACTCCAGGAAACCCCGTGACGGTGCGGATCGACCATACTTGGGTGCCTCTGATGTCGTTCCTCTTTGGATCTCAGCCTCTCACGGCGAACTCAAAAATGATCATTGCCAATTAAGTCCCAACGACAGAGTTACATCATGCAAAGAGCATCTTTGAATCAGTTTGTTCGTCTCAATGTCAGAAAGCGTGGCTACTCCCTGGTGATGGTGGCGCTGTGCTTGACGGGGCTGATGGGAATCGTCGGGTTGGTCATCGACGGTGGTTTGCTGTTTGTCGATCATCGGCAATGCCAAATCGCGGCGGATGCGGCGGCACGCGCCTGCGCGCAGGCTCTGCACTCGGGAGCCGCCAAAGGTTCGTTGCAGGGAACCGCGGAAACATTTGCCTACACTTACAACAACATTCCCAAAGAGGCGGGTGCGACCTCTCAAGTGATCGTGAACAATCCGCCGTCCAGTGGTCCCTATGCCGGCAATTCGAACTTCGTGGAAGTCTTTGTCAAACATGCTTTGGACACGACCTTCATGCGGGCGGCCGGAGTGACTCAAACTCAACATGTGCAAGCTCGCGCTGTGGCGGGATTCAAAAGCCGCGCGCGGTCGGCTGGTCTGGTTGTCCTCGATCCACATGGCAATCCAGGTGTCTCCGTGTCGGGCACCGGCGCGAGTCTCAATGTGAATCCGGGGGTCATTGTTTATTCACGACGAACCGGTCAGGATCAGTACGGGAACACTGTCGGCAGCGATGCGTCGGGGAAGGCTGCTGTTACACTCAGTGGCGGATCGACGTTTACGACGTCGAATTTGTACGTTTCAGGCGGTGTCGACAATTATCTAAACTACGTCGCGCCCAATGTCGGCGAACTGCACGCCGGAACCAACGACCCGGTCTCCGATCCCTTTCACGACGACTCGCCGCAGTTGCCAATTCCCTCAACGGGCAATGGCGTTACCAATCTTGACTTGGGAACCGTGACGGTCAAGAACAATAACCCGAACGGTTTGAAGGCTCCAAACACTTACAATCCTTCCACCCAAGTGACCACCTTGAACCCCGGGATTTATCACGGAATCACGATTGTTTCGGGGACCGTCATTTTCAATCCCGGAATTTACGTCTTGTCGCCGACGAGCGGCGGTGGCAACGTACTGAGTATCACTGGTGGCTCGGTCACGGGGTCGTCGATCATGTTTTACAACACGGGAGACAATTACACAGCAGATGGTTCATCCGACACTGGCGACTTGGCCTCCCTCAGCGAAAACGCTCCCCCAAGTCTGTCAGGAGTTCGATTCGGCGGGGTGGCCCTCCACGGTGACATCGTGAGTTTTTCCGGAATGGATTCCGGACCGTTCAAGGGCATGCTCTTTTACCAACGCCGGTTCAATACGCAGGCAATTAGTGTCACCAACGGCATAAGTAATGGCATGAAAGGAATCGTCTACGCGAAATGGGCGAATTTGGATTTGTCGGGGTCAGGCACGTATGACTTTGGTATCGTGACGGGAACGTTGAGCGTAAATGGTGGTGCCACGGTCAACGTCAGCTTCAGCTTGACGCTCAAACCCAAGATTCAACCAGTGAGACTGGTCGAATAGTTTCCTGAATTCTAGCTCCCCACCGACCCCGTGTCGGTGGTGATACGTCTTATGGCTCTACGCGAATCATCGGGAGTCAACTGGCCAGCAACTGTTGCTCCAATGTCTGGACCAGTTCGCCGAGCGACCATTGCCTGGAAGCGATCGTGATTTTGGTCTCGTCGGTCATCCACGTTCGCACTTGGCGTTCGGCCGAGATGACCGTGCTGTGATTTCGGCCGCCAAAGAATTCGCCGATCTCGCTGTAAGCAGCTTGAGTCAGCTTGCGAGCCAAGAACATTGCCAGCATCCGCGGCTGCGACACGTTGCGTGCTCGGCTCGCGGAGCGGAGTTCGTCGGGAACCAGCCGGAACAAATCGCAGATCGCCCGCTCGACGTCGGAAAGTCGCACGATCTGCACGCAGTCTCGTTGCAGGTCGGCCAGGATTTGGCGGGCAGCCGTCCCGTTCATTCGCTGACGGCTCAAGGCGAAGTGCGCTTCCAGGCAATTCAACGCTCCTTCAAGCTCGCGTACGTTTTGTTTGAACCACTGAGCCACTAGCGAGACGGCCTCCGGCGTGAGTTCCAATTCGCGGCGTGTCAGCTTGTGCTGCACGATCTTCGTTCGTGTTTCCAGATCGGGAGCTTCCAGTCGGCAGACCAAGCCAGAGACGAATCGCGACGTCAACTCTTCGCTGGTCTGCGACAACAGATTCGGATGCCGATCGGCCGACACGACGATTTGCTTGCCGTGACTTTCCAGCGTCTTGACCGTGTGCAGGAACTCTTCCTGAATGCCACGTTTGCCGTCGAAGAAATCGACGTCGTCAACTAACAACACGTCGATTCCGCGGAAGCGTTGCCGAAAACTTGGCAGAGTGTGCGTTCGGAGCGCGTGCGTGAAGTAATTCGCAAATTGCTCGGAAGTCAGGTACACGACGTTGAGCGACGGAAAGCGCCGGCGCAATTCGCAGTATATCCCTTCGAGCAAATGCGTCTTGCCCAGTCCGACGCCGCCGAACAGATACAACGGATTCTGCCGCTGGCCAGGAGCCTCGCTGACTTGCCGTGCGGCGGCGACCGCGAGCTGATTGCACGAGCCGACGACCAGGTCCGCCAAATGGGCAAACCGGCGTCCCACCGCTGGCCGTATTGCGAGCGGAATGGCGCTCGCCACCGGTGTTGCGAGCGAAATGGCGCTCGCCGTTAGTATTGCGAGCGGAATGGCGCTAGCCACCGGTATTGTGAGCGGAATGGCGCTAGCCACCGGTGTTGCGGATTCGATCTTTGCCAGCGAAACACCGGCGGCTAGCGCCGTGCCGCTCACTTCCGTGATTTTTTCGCAGACGCTCAACGAGCCGTCGACCACGAAACGAATTCTCGCGGCAGGGCCGAGCAGAGACGACGCTACGTCGCCGATCTGCTGTCGGAACTGTCGCTGCAACAATGTCAACACGAATGGACTGACAGCACCGACGACCAATTCGTCAGCCTGAACCGTCAGCCTCGCGCGGTCGTGAAACCAAAGCTGATAGCTCTTCGGCCCCACGGCATGTCGCAGCCGTCGTTCAATGTCAGTCTGCGGAGTGTCAGCGTGAATCACGCCGGAATCCGTTCGGTTGCCGAACGAGGGCACGCCCTCAGTTCGCTCTGCTGCGGTGTCGGTCGACACGCTCAGCGCAACCATCACCAAATCATCGGGAAGCATCTTGCAACCCCTCTGCGCGCACCCTGTCCGCAGTCGGAACCATCGAGCACCCGAAGGCAATGCGGACAGGCACTCCGTTGCCGTGGCGTGATGGAAATTAGGGACTTCGCGCAGCTTCTTCGGGAGACAGTTTGAAGTGGCTGGGCCGTCGAGTTGGCACCGCGATGACTCAGCCGTAACTCACTCAGTGGGCGGTGATGCTACAAGCGGACGGCCGGGTGTCAAACCAAAATCTGGTGTGCGGCGACGCAGTCAGCGGGACTCGAATTGGAAGTCCGCCAAATTCCCGCGAGTTGCGTCGAGTCGCCTCTTTGAAAAATTTTCAAAGATCGACGCGGCTGTGCAAAACGTGTTGATGGCCTGCCGTCAAAACGACGAATGGCGAAATATCCAACGACGAAAGAATGACGATGCTTGAATGGTCAGAACTTATTTGCCTCCTGCGCCGGCATCACGGACACTGGGATTCAACATGGCGTAAAGCAATATGGTGTCAAGGAATTGTCCCCTTCGTCATTCGTCATTCGTCATTCGTCATTCGTCATTCGTCATTCGTCATTCGTCATTCGTCATTCGTCATTCGTCATTCGTCATTCGTCATTC
>JAYVSP010000310.1:0-22185 GCA_043775215.1 Planctomyces sp.
TCGACCCACCCTACGGACGTTCGCGTTACTGACGTCGAATTCCTGCGTTCGACGAACAACAACACTTGGGGCCTCGGCATCAGCGAAGAAGGCTTGATCTTCGGCTCGACGGCCAACGGCAATCCCAGCGAATTCCTGCCGATCCCGAATCGCTACTACGAAAAGGTGCGTGGTTGGTCGGCCAGCGTGCTCGGCGGGATTGCGGATCGGAACAAGATCGAACCGTTCAGCGACAAGGTTCGGCAGGTCGATCATCACGGCGGCTTCACTGCCGCGTGTGGGCACGCGCTTTACACAGCGCGATCGTGGCCGAAAGAGTATTGGAACCGCACCGCGTTCGTCTGCGAGCCGACTGGCAAGCTCGTTTCGACGTTCGTGCTGCGACCCGACGGAGCCGGCTTCCGCTCGAATAATCCATGGAACATTCTGGCCAGTGACGACGAATGGTCCGCTCCGATCATGGCCGAGGTCGGACCCGACGGGCAACTTTGGGTCATCGACTGGTACAACATCATCGTGCAACATAACCCCACGCCAGCCGGCTACAAGACCGGCAAAGGGAACGCCTATGAGATTGATCTGCGCGACAAGACGCACGGCCGAATTTATCGCGTCGTCTGGAAGGGGACTGACGGCGACGCCTTTTCTCTGCCTCCCTCTCCCCATCTCGGAACAATTGACGGCCAATTGGACGCACTCAAGTCCGGCAACATGCTGTGGCGAAAGCACGCGCAGCGGCTGATGGTCGAGGACAAGAACGCGGATGTCGTCCAACCGTTGATTGCCACAATTCAAGATCATGCAACAGACGCGATCGATCAGAACACCGAAGTGATTCATGCTCTGTGGACGTTACACGGACGCGGAGTCACCAGTGGCAAGAACCCCGACTACAACAAGGTCATGGCCAGCACGTTGGAGCATCCGTCCGCGGGGGTTCGCCGGAATGCGCTCTTGGTACTGCCTCACGAGCAATCGTCGGTCGCGCTCAAATTGCTTCGCGATCGCGACTCGCAAGTTCGTTTGGCCGCGCTGTTGAAGCTCGCCGATGCTCCGCCGAGCGTGGCCGTCGCCAGTGCGATCGCCGAAATGCTGTCTTCTCCGGCGAACGCCCAAGACCGCTGGCTGAGAGATGCCGCCATCAGCGCCGCGGCCCAGCAAGAACTCGCCTTTCTGACGGTCGCTGTGACTGTGCCTGCGGATGTGATCGCGATTGTCGCCGAACATACCGCTCGTGGCGCTCCGTCTGACATGAAGCAATTCTTGAAATTCTTGTCCCAGGGTAAGGGCGAGGTCATCGAACCGATCTTGGCCGGCATGTCCAAAGGCTGGCCGAAGGGGAAGACGATCCGGCTTGACGACATGGACGAGCAATCACTCGTCGAGTTGTTGTCGAAAACGCCGGTCGCGTCACGCGGACTGTTGGTCAATCTCGCCAGTCGCTGGGGAAGCAAAGCGCTTGAGGCTCACGTCGCCGAGATCGCGAAAGGCTTCGAGTCGGTCGTGGCGAATGACAAGATCAAGGACGCGGATCGCATCGCCGCCGCGAAGCAGCTTGTGGAGTTCAAGAAGTCGGACGCGGAAACGGCGAGGAGCCTCGCGAAGTTGATTACGCCGCGAACGTCGTCGGAATTGGCGACCGGACTTGTCGAAGCGATCGGCTTGAGCGAATCGGCGGCTGCGGGCGAAGCGTTGATCGCGAGTTGGCCGACGCTGACTCCCACCGTGCGGCAGACGGCGATGCGCGCTTTGCTCAGTCGAGCCGATTGGACGAAGTCGCTGATCGCGGCATTCGAAGCCGGAACAATTGAAGTCACCGATTTGTCGCTGGAACAAAAACAGTCACTGGCGAGCCATCCGGATAAGGCATTGGCCGCTCGCGTGAAGCCGCTGCTGGCCAAAGGAGGCGGGCTGCCGAATCCCGATCGGCAGAAGGTCATCGACGAATTGATGCCGGTCATTGAAAAGACCGGCGATGTCGCGAACGGCAAAGCGGTCTTCAAGAAAACCTGCGCGAAGTGTCACACGCACAGCGGCGAGGGAACCAAGATCGGTCCCGACTTGACCGGCATGGCGGTCCATCCGAAGCATGAGTTGATCATCCACATCTTCGACCCCAGCCGCAGCGTCGAGGGGAACTTCCGCATCTACACCGTGCAGACCGACGACGGCAAAGTCTTCAACGGGTTGCTGGCGTCTGAAAGCAAAACGGCGATTGAGCTGATCGACGTCGAAGCCAAGAAGCACACGATCCTCCGCGAGAACATCGAAGAACTGATCGCCAGCAAGAAATCGCTGATGCCCGAAGGGGTCGAAAAGTTGCACACACCGACGGAGCTGCGCGACTTGCTGGAGTTCTTGACTCAGCGTGGCAAATTCCTGCCGATTCCGTTGGAGAAGTATGCGACGGTCGTGAGCACGAAAGGGATGTTCAACAGCGAAGAGGCTGACGTCGAACGGCTGATCTTCCCCGACTGGAAACCAAAGATCTTCGACGGCGTGCCGTTCATCTTGGTCGATCCGAACGGCGACAAAACGCCCAACGTCATCATGCTCAACGGGGCGGCCGGCAGCATCCCGCCGAAGATGCCCAAGTCGGTGACGCTGCCCTGCAACTCGCCGGCGAAAGCGATCCATTTCCTCGGCGGCATCAGCGGCTGGGGCTGGCCCGCCTCCGAGAAAGGTTCGACGACATTGATCGTCCGCCTGAAATATGCGGACGGAAAAACGGAAGACCACGCACTGCTCAACGGCGAGCACTTCGCCGACTACATCAGGCGCGTCGATGTCCCGCAGTCGAAATTCGCGTTTGCGCTGCGAGGCCAGCAAGCCCGCTACTTCGCGGTCCTCCCGAAGCGGCCCGAGAAGATCGAGACGATTGAACTCGTCAAAGGCAAAGATGTGACCTCGCCGGTGATCATGGCCGTGACGGTCGAAGGGCCGTAGAAACGGTACCCGTCGTGACGTATGCTGTTCTAAAAACCCGTGAGGAAACCATGCCAAACATGCGACGGCTATTGTGCGGACTGATGTGCTTCGGAGCGATGACCTTCTCGGCTCAAGCTGAGAACTGGCCGGGCTGGCGCGGACCGCGCGGGGATGGGACCAGTGAGGAAGTGTCGGTGCCGGTGACCTGGAGCGAGACGGAACATCTCGCCTGGAAGGTGAAGATTCCGTACGGCGGGCATTCATCGCCGATCGTATTCGGCGACCGCGTGTTCCTAGTCGGAGCCAGCATGGGTGAACAACCAAGCCGCGTGCTGATGTGCCTCGACTTCAACTCCGGCAAACTGTTGTGGGAACGGATCGTCGTCGAGACGCCATTGGAAAAGAAACATAAACTCAACAGTTGGGCCAGCGGCACTCCGGTCACGGATGGCGAGAAGGTCTACGTCTCGTTTCTCGATGAGAAAGATCTGCTGGTCGCAGCATATGACCTCAACGGTCAGGAGCAGTGGAAAATGAAGCCAGGCGTATTTAAGTCGGTGCATGGCTTTTGCTCGTGTCCGGTCGTGTTCAAAGACTTGTTGATCGTCAACGGCGATCACGACGGTGAGTCGTACCTCACCGCCTTGAAGCGGACGACCGGCGAAACCGTCTGGAAAACTCCGCGCGAGTACAAGACCCGCAGTTATTGCACGCCGATCATTCGCGAGATCGACGGCCGCACGCAGATGATGCTCTCGGGCAGTAAGTGCGTCGCCAGTTACGACCCGCACACGGGCAAACAGCTTTGGATGCTCGACGGCCCCACTGAGCAGTTCGTCGCCTCGCTGGTCTACAACAAGGGACTGATCTTCATGACGGGCGGATTCCCCGATCATCACGTCATGGCGATCGACCCGCGCGGCAGCGGCAAGATCACCGAGGAATCACACGTAAAGTGGCACTACACCAAGGCCGACAGCTATGTCCCCTCGCCGATCGCGTGCGGCGATTACTTTCTGATCGTCTCCGATTTCGGCATCGGCACCTGCTACGAATCGGCGTCGGGCAAGATTCAGTGGCAAGAACGGCTCGGTACGCATTATTCCGCGTCGCTCGTGACGGCCAACGGACTGGTTTACTTCTTGGACGATCATGGCCTGATGAAAGTCGTCAAGCCCGGCCCGACGTTAGAAATCGTCGCGGAAAACAAACTCGACGAAGATACGTTCGCCTCGCCAGCCATCAGCCAAGGGAAAATGTTGATTCGCGGAACGGACTCGCTGTACTGCATCCAATAGATGAGAGACGCAACGGAGATTGGCTTTGAAACTTCTGCGGGAATTGATTCGAATTCAGCACGAACGGGGATGCCTCGACGATGTGACGTTGCGCGAGGTCTCGAAGGAGAAGCGCGTACCGCTGTATCACTTCGAAGGGCTGGTCAGTTTTTATCCGCACTTTCGGCGGACTCCGCCGCCCAAGTTCAGCGTGCATGTCTGCCGCGACGTTTCGTGCGCGATGGCCGGTTGCTCGAAACTGGCGGCCGACCTGCGCGAGCAACTGAAGAATCGCGACGACGTCGAGATTCACGAAGTGTCGTGCATCGGCAGGTGCGACTCGGCTCCGGGCGTTGCGATCAATGACATGCCGCTCACGGATTGCAGACATGATGTCACGAATGTGCGCGAACGTGTACTGGGAATTGTCGATGGCACCCTCTCCCCGGAGTACCGGGGCGAGGGGACCGGTCAGAAGACACGTATCTGCGATCCGTATGCGTCGGTCGAGTCTCGTTACTCGACTGCGAATTCGCTGGCGAGCGTGGGACGTGAGTCCTCCGAGATTCTCGCAGACCCCAATGTTGGGGCGAGAGCGGACTACATTGCTCAGTACTGCATCGATCGTCTGACTGCCGCCGGTCTGCGAGGCATGGGCGGAGCTGGCTTTCCGACGGGCCGAAAGTGGCAGCTTGTTCGCGAGGAACCAGCAATCCCGAAGTACGTGATCTGCAACGCTGACGAGAGCGAACCGGGGACGTTCAAGGACCGGCAGATTCTCAGTGAGCTACCGCATTTGGTCATCGAAGGAATGTTGCTCGCCGCGCTGACGATCGGGGCCGAACAAGGGATCGTCTTCCTGCGGCATGAATATGGCCCCGAACAGCAGTCACTTGAAACCGCTCTGGCAGATGCCCGGCAACGGGGAGTGCTTGGTTCGAATGCAGTGGGCAGCGGCCGTGCGTTCGACATTGAGGTGTTCGTTTCGCCCGGTGGCTACATCCTCGGTGAAGAGACTGCGTTGCTCGAATGCCTGGAAGACAAGCGGGGTGAACCGCGGAACAAGCCGCCGTATCCGGGAACTCACGGGCTGTGGGGACAACCGACGTTGATCAACAACGTCGAAACATTCGCGTTCGCAACGTCGATCATTCATCACGGAGCCGAGTGGTGGCGGACTCAAGGAACGCGCGGCTGCGCGGGGCTGAAGTTTGTGTCTATCTCGGGCGACGTGAATCAGCCGGGCGTTTACGAGATTCCCGTCGGTACGACGGTTCGTGAACTGATCGACATTGCCGGCGGGATGTGCGACGGCCAGTCGCTGCAAGCCTTTTTACCAGGCGGAGCGAGTTCCAATTTCCTGCCGGCAGACAAGGCCGATACGCCGCTCGATTTCGACGCGATGAAAGCGGCGGGAAGTATGCTCGGCACCGGCGCGGTGATCATCATCGGCGAGCGACACAGTCTGTTTGAGTTGGCAACGAACCTCGTCCGGTTCTTCAGAAATGAATCGTGTGGTAAGTGCGTCCCGTGCCGTGTCGGCAGTCAGAAGGCGGTCGAAATCCTGGAGGAGATCGGCCGTGGCACTCGGCCGTCGAGCGAACTCAGCTTGCTGTCGGAGCTCGCCGAAACGCTCGAACAAACTTCGATCTGCGGCCTCGGTCAAGTCGCGCTAAATCCGATTCTGTCGCTCCTTAAAAACATTCCCGATATGAACCGTGAACGAGTTGGCGAAAAATGAAGCCGGGAAATTACGAATGCGTGCGGCGTTTGTTTTCCGCCCTTGAGTTCTCTTTGTCGCCAACTCTTTGAGACATCCCTGATGACTGAAATCGCTCCTTCAACTGTCGCGTTGACCATTGATGGCCAGTCTGTCTGCGTTTCGGCTGGCATGACCATTTGGCAGGCGGCGAAACAGGCGGGGATTGAGATTCCAGTGCTGTGTCATTCCGAGCGGATGCCGCCGGTCGGCGTGTGCCGCATGTGCGTAGTCGATGTCGGTGAGCGAGTGCTCGCGGCGTCGTGCGTGCGCGAGTGTCGGGACGGGATGAACGTGTCGACGAACTCCGCGAAGGTCGAGAAGCACCGTCAGATGCTGACTCGGCTGCTGCTGAGCGAGCATGTCTCGCCGTGTGCTCGCGAGCTGACAACTGGTGACTGCGAATTGGAAATGCTGGGACGGCGCTACGGACTGCTTTCGTGGGGCGAGGAGGTATCTTCGGAGGGTCGTGAAGCGTCCGGCCCCCTCTCCCTAACCCTCTCCCCCGAAACGGGGGAGAGGGGACCGGAACACGGTCTTGCTTCATCCCTCGGCTTGAATCCATCATTTTTTGTCCGTTCATCCGACAACAGTTCGCCGGTAATCGCGGTTGATCATGCCGCGTGCATTTTGTGCGATCGCTGCATTCGAGCCTGTGACACACTGCAATCGAACAACGTCATCGGCCGTAGCGGCAAAGGGTTCTCGGCTCAGATTGCGTTTGACCTCAATAACCCGATGGGCCAGAGCACTTGCGTGTCGTGCGGCGAGTGCGTTGCCTCGTGCCCAACGGGGGCCTTGACGCAGAAGACGATCACGCTGCCGATTGTTCCGCGGGATGACCTCAAGGCGGTCGACAGCGTGTGCCCGTATTGCGGAGTTGGCTGCGCGATCACGTTTCACGCGAAGGACAATCGCATCGTCATGGCCGAAGGTCGTGAGAGTCCGGTCAATCACGGACGGTTGTGCGTGAAAGGCCGGTATGGTTGGGATTACACGAGTCATCCGCAGCGATTGACAACGCCGCTGATTCGGCGGGTCGAGCGATATCCCAAAGGTCCGCTTTCCGGCGAAGTGCAGGCGTCGGTCAGTAAGCGAGCGGGCGGGATTGTCGATTATGGTGAAGTCTTGCCGGCGTTTCGCGAGGCAACTTGGGACGAGGCTCTCGATCTGGTTGGCTCGAAGTTGCGCGCGATCCGCGATGAGCATGGCGGCGGAGCACTCGCGGGGTTCGGTTCGGCGAAGTGTTCCAACGAAGAAGCTTACTTGTTTCAGAAGCTGATTCGCTGTGGCTTCGGGACGAACAACGTCGATCACTGCACGCGGCTGTGTCATGCGTCGTCAGTTGCCGCGCTGATGGAAGGGATCGGTTCGGGCGCGGTGACAAACGTCTTTGCCGACGTCGCTCGCTCTGCGGTCACGCTCGTGACGGGCAGCAACACCACGTCCAATCACCCCGTCGCAGCAACGTTCATCAAAGAGGCGGCAAAAAATGGCTCGAAGTTGATCGTCGTCGATGTTCGGCGGCATGATCTGGTCGATTTCGCGACACACTTCGCTCAGATTCGGCCGGGAACCGACGTCGCGTTCTACAACGGCGTGATGCACTGCTTGATCGAAGAAGGCTTCGTCGATGAGCGTTACATCGCCGAACACACTGACGGCTTTGAAGCTCTGCGAGAACTCGTCGCTGGCTACTCGCCGGAGAATGCTTCGGACGTCTGCGGCGTGTCGGCTGCGGAGATTCGAGCGATTGCGCGGACGATCGGCTTGGCGACACCGCCCGGTGGCGGCGGTGCGATGCTGATTTTCTGGGGCATGGGAATCTCGCAGCACACGACCGGAACTGACAACGCGCGCTGCCTGATTGCTCTGGCCTTAATGACCGGAAACGTCGGCAAGCCGGGTTCGGGACTGCATCCACTGCGAGGCCAAAACAACGTGCAAGGGGCGAGCGACGCGGGGCTGATCCCGATGGTTTACCCCGACTATCAACCAGTCGCCGATCCTGCGAACCGCGCGAAGTTTGAATCTGCTTGGGGACGAACGCTCGATCCGCAGCCGGGATTGACCGTTGTCGAAATCATGAAGGCCGCGCTCGATCATCGCGTCCGCGGCATGTACATCCTCGGCGAGAATCCGTTCATTTCCGATCCAAACAGCAACAAGGTCCGCAAGTCGCTCGCGGCGCTCGACTTTCTGGTCGTCCAGGACATCTTCCTGACCGAGACCGCCGAGTTCGCCGACGTCATCTTGCCGGCCAGCAGCTACTTCGAGAAGACCGGCACGTACACCAGCACCGACCGCCGCGTACAGCTCGGCCGCCCAGTGCTCGAAGCGCCGGGCGAGGCACGCGAGGATTGGCGAATCATCTGCGAGGTCAGCAATCGGCTTGGATACCCGATGCCATATCGCTCAACGGCGGAAGTCTTCGATGAGTTTTCCGCGCTGACACACAGCTATCAAGGACTGCGGCACGATCGGTTGGGGCTCACCGGAAAACTGTGGCCGTTGAAGATCGAAAGGGACGAAAGCGACACAAAGGGCGAAAGTGATTTGACCGATGAAAGTGATTTGACCGATGGAGTTCAGATATTGTTTGGTGAGCGTTTTCCCACGAAGACTGGCAAGGCCCGCTTTGTGCCGGTTCATTGGAAGCCCGCCGCCGAGTTGCCCGACGACGAATATCCGTTTGTGCTCAATACGGGCCGAGTGCTCGAACACTGGCACACCGGCAGCATGACGCGCCGCAGTTATGCGTTGAACGCGATTGAGCCGGACGCCTTTGCCGCGATGAATCCCGATGACCTGTCGCGACTCGGTCTTTCCAACGGAGAGTTGATTGCCGTGAGCAGCCGCCGCGGCACGATACAGCTTCACGTGCGCAGTGATGATTCCATCGAACGCGGCGGCATCTTCATCCCGTTTCATTTCCGAGAAGCCGCCGCCAACACGCTGACCATCGACCAGCTCGATCCCTTGGGCAAGATTCCCGAATTCAAGTTTTGTGCGGTGAAGGTGACGAGTGCCGCAGACTGAAGATCTTCTTCCATGCAACGCGTAGGCGACGTCGCTCCCGCGACTCGCATTTTCCGACTGCCGCAGATTGACGTCCTTCTTCGACACAACGCCGCGGAGATGCAAGTTCCAGAGTCACACGCGACATCGTTTTCCTGGCGCGCTGGCGTCTGGTTCACGAAAAAGTCGACGGGCCTTACCCCGCGCTCGGCCGGTTACTCATCTTTCAGTCGTACCTTGAAGTTGCCGCGGGTTTCGTCGTATTCGAGTCGGATCAGGCCGCGGCCTTCGGCGTCTTTGATCAGTTCCGTGAAACTCTTGTAACCGTGATATGCCTCGTTGAAACCGGGATGCACGCGGCGAATCGTCTGCTTGACTTGCGAGCCCCACAGGGTTTCGTAGTCGGCTTGCAGCGACCGCACGATTTCGCACAGCCATTCGATCGCTTCCGACTTCTTGTCAGATTCCTCCTTTTCCTTGGGAGATTCCGCAGGCTTGTCCTTGTCTTTAGCCTTTGCCGGGCGGGCCGCCACCTTCGCCTTTTGAACCATGCGGACCAAGTCATCGTAATAGATGAACTCGTCACAGTTGGCGATCAGCAAATCGGACGTCGAGCTTTTCACGCCGCAGCCGATGACCCGCTTGTCATTCTCTTTCAGCTTGCTGACCAGCGGAGAGAAGTCGCTGTCGCCGGACAGCAGAGCGAACGTGTCGATGTGATTCTTCGAGTAACACAGATCGAGCGCATCGACCACCATGCGAATGTCCGCGCTGTTCTTGCCGCTTTGCCGCGTGTGCGGGACGTCGATGAGTTCAATCCCGTGCCCATGAAACTCACGCACCGCGTGACCGTAGCCGCTCCAGTCGCAGTACGCTCGCTTGTAAACCAGCCGCCCCTTTTCGAGCAGCCGCTTGAGCACAAGCTGAATCTTGAACTCTCCTTGGTGCATATCCTTCACGCCGAGCGCGAGGTTTTCAAAATCCACGAAGACGGCGATTAGACTTTCATCGGAATTCGACATGCGGAGCGTTCCTTTCGCAAAAAAGATGGCGATCTCTGTGCGGTTGCCGGTTGGTAACAACTCGTCATTTCCGTTTCCAGGTGATGACTCGTAGCACGTTGCGTTCGTGTTGTCGAATCGCTTCGACAGCCAATTCAAGCTTTTCAGGACCAGAAAATCCCCGTTTGGCATCCGAACCAGACTCTTTGACCGGATGCCTCAATTCACTTCGCGTCTTGGATGGCATCGTCTGCGATTGCCAAAAAGAGGCGCCTGTCCTTATCCGCTTTCCTGGGGCTTGCACGACATGCACGGCAACGTATGTGAGTGGTGCCGAGATTGGTACGTGAAGATGCTACCGGGTGGACGTGATCCAGATATCTCTCAAGGGGCCACAGTCCGCGTGGGTCGTGGCGGGTGTTGGAACACCGAAGGCTGGCAATGTCGCTCGGCGTCCCGCATCAGTGGCTGGCCGACCTCTCGCGATCGCATTACCTGCTTCCGCATGGCCGCAGTTCAGTTCCGCTGAGCCAAGGCCGGAGGCGAAGTTAGCGAGCGGAGCCGGAAACGTAGCACGGAGCGGAGTCTGCTTCGTCATTCATCCACGGAACAACAAACACCAACAACTTCCCTTTGATTGTCTGACGGCGAGTTGGTCGCCGCCTGGCCATGAATGGTTCCTGAAAACAAACCGTCTTCCAACCGTCTTGTCCGCCGCCGGCTTATCCACAGGAATTCAGCCATCACGCGTCGGGAGTTGCAATCTCGGAGGAGATGCGGGCCATAGAAACGAGTTTGTCGTCGTCCTCCAGGCTTCCTGGCCGCCGCTGCTTTTCGTAGACATGTTCCTTTTGTTCTTTTGTTCTTTTGGCTGTCACTGTCAGATGATAAACTTGGCCCATGCGAATTCGTCACATCCTTTGGCCAGATGACCGAATTGAGCACATCGCACGACATGCAGTCACCCCCGAGGAATTTGAAGAGGTCTGCTTCGCAAACTCTTTAGTCCAGCGTGCAAAGGCGGAAGGTGAAAATCCCGTTTACTACGTGCTTGGCCAAACCGAAGCTGGTCGTTACTTGTTTTGTGTCGTGATTGCGTTTCCGGACGGCAATGGCTTCACGGCTCGACCGATGACTGACAAAGAAAAACGTCGCTACCGCCAATGGAACAACCGATGAACACCAACAAAATACCGCAAAGCGATTCGATCCAAGAGTTGGCTCAGTTTTGGGACAGCCACGACGTCACCGATTTTGAGGGCGAACTGGAGGAAGTCATTGAGCCGGTCTTTGAACGTGAAACGGCTGTCATGATCCACCTTTCATCGCAGGATGCGGAAGTCGTCAAAGAACTCGCGAATTCAAAAGGGATCGAGGACGCCGAACTCATCCGCGAGTGGGTCGCCGAAAAGGTTCACAGCCTTTGATTGTTTGACGGCGAATTGATCGCCATGAAGAACGGTACACCACAGGAATCCAGGCATCACGCCTCGGGAGTTGCAATCTCGGAGGGGATGCGAGCCATCGACACGAGTTTGTCGTCGTCCTCGAGGCGGATGATGCGAACGCCTTGGGTGTTGCGGCCGATGATGCTGATGTCTCCCGCTCGGAGACGTTGGATCTTGCCGCTGGCGGTGACCATCAGGACTTCGTCGGCATCGGTGACGGCGACGATGTCCACTGCTTTGCCGTTGCGAGCGGTGGTCTTGATGTCGCGGACTCCCTTTCCGCCTCGGCCTTGGCGACGGTATTGCATTCCACTGCGGGCAGTGTCTTCGCCGGACTCGGCTTCATCGGGCTCGGGCGTTTCGGATTCTTCCTCTTGGCTGGCCAGCGTGTCTGCGGCTTCCTCGGCACGACCGGCGGCTAGCGCCGTGCCGCTTACGGATTCAGGGAGAACATCAGCCGACTCCGGGGTCTCGGCTTCTTCGGCCTCGCCGATACCGAAGGGCGTCCGCTTGCCGTAGCCGTTTTCGCAGACGGTGAGCAGCGTCATTTCTGGATCGGCGATGACCATGCCGATGACGATGTCACCTTTGGTCAGTCGGATGCCACGCACGCCTTGAGTCGCTCGGCCCATGCTGCGGGCGTCGGATTCGCTGAAGCAGATCGCCATGCCGTTGGCGGTGGCGATCAGCACGTCTTGGCCAGCCGTGACCAGTTGCACGTCGACGACCAAGTCGTCATCGACTAGCGAGATCGCGATGAGCCCACCTTTTTTCGGCCGCGAGTAATCGGTGAGCGGAGTTTTCTTCACCGTGCCATTGCGAGTCGCGATCATCAGATGGCGACTGTCGTACTCGCGGACAGCGACGCAGTTGCAGACCTTCTCCCCTTCGCCGAGCGACAGCAGATTGACCAACGCCCGGCCCTTCGCGGTTCGCGTACCGAGCGGCAAGTCGTAGACCTTCGACCAATAGACTTTGCCTCGGTCGGTGAAGAACAGCAGCCAGTCGTGCGTGCTGGCGACGAACAGGTTTTGGATCGGGTCGTCGTCTTCGGTCTTCGCGCCGATGACTCCCCTGCCGCCGCGGTTTTGGGCCTCATATTCGGTCAACACTGTCCGTTTGACGTAACCGCGCTGCGACACGATGACCGTCATCGACTCTTCGGTGATGAGTTCGTCGCGATCGACGTCTTCGGCCTCGGCGTCTTCGATGTCCGTGCGGCGCTTGTCGCCGTACTTCTCTTTCAAGTCGAGCATGTCTTGCCGCACGAGCGCGCGGATGTGAGCCTCGTCGGAAAGCAAATGCAGGTAGCCGGTGATGTCTTTCAGCAGGCTACCGAATTCCTCGGCCAGCTTTTCGCGTTCGAGATTCGCGAGCGACCCCAACTGCATCGAGACGATCGCTTCCGACTGATTCGGTGACAACGAGTATGCTGCTTTCACGCCGTATTCATCTTGAAACGCCTGGAAGCCGAAGTCGCCGAGTGCTCGCGCGATGAGTTCGCCGGGGACGGCGATCTGCTGCAAGCGGACTTTCGCATCGCTGCGGCTGGGAGATTGCCGAATCGTTTGGATGACTTGGTCGATGTCGATCTGGGCGATCATCAAGCCTTCGACCGTGTGCTTCCGTTTGCGAGCCTCGCTCAACAAGAACTCGGTGCGGCGGCGGATGACGTCGACGCGATGCAGGATGAACTCCTGCAACATCTCTTTGATCGTCAGCACCTTCGGCCGGTTGCCGACCAGAGCCAGCAGGATCACGCTCACCGTCTGCTGCAAAGGCGAGAACTGAAACAGTTGATTGAGCACCACCTCTTTGTCGGCGTCACGCTTCAAGGTGATGTGCAGGCGGACTCGCCACGGTTTGTCGGTGCGGTCGGTGAAGTCGGTGACGCGAGCGATCCCCTTGATCCGCTCTTCCTTGACCAGTTCTTCGAGCTTGCCGCGAATGCGGTCGCGTGTGTCTTGGAATGGAATCTCGGTGATGACGATGACGTCGGAGTTCTTCTCTGTTTCAAAGTGCGTGCGTGCTCGCAGCGTGAAGGTGCTGCGGCCGGTGAGGAAACCCTGTCGCACGCCGGCTCGACCGCAGATGATACCGCCGGTTGGGAAGTCGGGAGCCGGCAGGATCTGCATGATCTGGGCGATGGTCGCGTTCGGGTTGTCGATCAGCAGAACCGATGCATCGCAAACCTCGCTGAGATTGTGCGGCGGGATGCTGGTCGCCATGCCGACGGCGATGCCGTTCGAGCCGTTGACCAGCAGATTCGGAAACTTGGACGGCAACACGACGGGTTCGGTCCGTTGCTGGTCGTATGTCGCGACGAACTCGACGGTGTCGCGGTCAAGATCTTGCAGCATGTCGGCCGCCGCCTGCGACAGCCGAGCCTCCGTGTACCGCATTGCAGCAGGAGGCAGTCCGGCCAGCGAGCCGAAATTCCCCTGCGTGCTGATCAGCATCTCGCGCATGGCCCACGACTGAGCCATCCGGACAAGCGTTGGATAAATGGCTCCGTCGCCATGCGGGTGATAGTTACCCATCGTCTCGCCGACGATCTTCGAGCACTTGGTCCGCGATGACGCCGGTCCCAGATTGAGATCGCGCATCGCCACCAAAATGCGTCGCTGCGAAGGCTTCAGTCCGTCACGCACATCGGGCAGCGCGCGGCTGATGATCACGCTCATCGCGTAGGTCAGATAGCTGTTGCGAATCTCGTCCTCAATCGCGAGCGGGAGGACGTTTCCTGAAAATACCGCTCCAGGCTCTGTAGGCTGGACCGACTCAAGCTCCTCGTGACCGTCGGACAACTCGGCAACTCCTGGCAAAAGACCGCAATTTCGTCAATCCGGCCGAGCCGTAATGGCCTCGAAAATCACCGGAAAGACCACCCAAAATCGGACGTCTCGCGCGAGGCGGGATGGTAGTCGAACCAGCGCCGTCAAACAACGAACGCGGGGTGCTCCGGAAATGGCATTGCGATCAGTATTTGGGGCCGCGCGGAGGGAAAGACCGCCGTCATGGAAACCGAAGTAGTGCGTTTCGCATTTCCGCCGCGCTGGCGAAGCGGCGTTCGGGCTGGCGCTGCAGGCCCTGGTGGATGATTCGTTCGAGTTCGCGTGGCAGGTCGGCGCGGCGCTGATGGATCGGAATTGGATCCTCGTGAAGCAGTTTCAGCACGATGCCGCTGACGGTCTTGGGAAAGTCATAAACGTGCTGGTTGGTGAGCAGCGTGTACAGCGTTGACGCCACGGAGTAGAGATCGCTGGCGGGTTGGGCGCCGCGGAAATTGGTGATTTGTTCCGGCGCGGCGAACGCGAAGGAACCGCCCATTTCCCCCTCGAAGGACAAGCCGCTGCTGCGCAACGATTGATACACCTTCGCCAGCCCAAAATCGGCCAGCTTGACCGCGTCCTCGCCGCGCACCGTGTTGACGATCAGGTTGCCCGGTTTGACGTCGCGATGCACGAAGCCGCGCCGGTGCGAATAGTCCAGCGCATCCAAAAGTTGGCAGGCGACACCCACCGCGCGAGCCACCGGCAGCGGTCCCAGTTCCTCCAGCAGGTCACTCAGGTTGCGGCCGGGAACGTATTCGGTGGCAATGTAAAACCTCCCGGCAAATTCGCCGCTGTCGAGGTAGCGCACGATGCCCGGATGCCGCAACTGGCTCAGGACTTCGCCCTCACGGAGAAACAATTCAATGTCCCGTTGTGGAATGGCTTGGCCGGGGTTCATCATCTTCACGGCCACGGATGTGCTGTCGTTCGCGGTTTCGGCCAGATAAACGACTCCCATTCCGCCCCTGCCGAGTTCGCGAATCAGCCGATATCCGGCGAACAGTTGCTCGCCGGTGAGGAACTCTTCCGTGGTCGCTCCCACCGCGACTGGCCTCGAGGATTGATCTTCAGCATCCCCAGTCTGGTCGGCGGAATCGGGCGGCGGTGACCGTCCGATCGCCAGACGAGTGTCCCGCGCGGACGGCACGTCGTCGAGTTGAACTCGCAGAGTCGTGACGCCACCGTCGATCAGATCGCCGTCTTGCAGATCCAGTTCGCTCACGGCCTGACCATTTACGAACGTCCCGTTGTGGCTGTTCAAGTCCGTGATGCGACAGAGAGGCGGGTTGACCTCGATCATGAAGTGCGAACGGGAAAAATACGGATCTTTCTTCGGCAGCCGGAAATGAGCTTGCGACGAGCGACCGACAAGAAATGTGTCGTGCTCGACAAACTCGAACTCGCGGCCCGTATGCGGTCCAGCCGTGACACTCAGCGTGACCTTCATCGCCGTGTTTCCCACATCGCCAAATGCAAACTCCGAACACGTCCGTAGTGTGTCAAACCGACAGAATGAACGCAATTGGCCGATGCCTGGCCTAGTGGTCTTTCCAAATTAAATTTTGGGGGGTAGCTGAAGTCGTGAGACTTCAGGTGTCCGAATTCTCACGAATTCGGCTACCCCCCCAAGATTAAAATTGAAAGACCACTAGTCTGCACCGGTTCAGAGCACGGGTGACGGAAGCCATTTCCGAAAAGCATCGGCGTGGTGATGGTTCCGCACGGCTGCGGGCTGTGCGGCAGTTGCGTGTGTCATTGGCGTCGAGGTCGAAGTCGTATTTGGCAGCGGCACTTTCAACTGAGTCAACGACGGGTCTTGATGAGCCGCCGCCAGACTGGCGTGGAGCATTCGATAGGCGGCGCCGCCAATGTCGCTCGTGGGCGCGAACCGCAGGCCATACACGTTCATGTGGCGGATCAAGTCGGCCGTGTTCTGAGGTTGATAGGACAGCAGCGAATGCGCTCGCGTGAGGTCGTTGGACTTGATCAGTTCCAGAGTTTGACGCAGAGCCGTACAGAATTCGCTGACGGCAGCCCAAACTTCTGGGCCACCATCCCGATCTCTGTGAGACAACGTTCGCCCCGCGACGACTTCCAGCGCCTGACACTGCTGGATCGCCGCCGCGTACTGCGAATTCTCGAGCGATTTCGCAATCTTGGAACGGTCGGCATCGAACTCGAAGCGCCGGAGCGGTTCAGGCCAATTCACTTTGACATCGGGAGTGAAGGCGCGCTGAAGCCGTTCCAGGGTGAATCCATTGGCGAATTGGAGGCGGACGGATTTCAACTCCGCGGCGGTCAACGACAGACTCTGAAATGGAATCGCCGTGACGCGCGAGCCCAATTGGTTCCACAAATAATTCAAGGCGTCACCGTTCGTCACGGACAGATGACTGGCATGATCACGGAGCCGATCGAGCCGCGCGGCGTCGTTTTTCTGCTTGTTGGCGATGATCCGGTCTTGTTGTTCCGCCGCTCGGATTTTTTTCCACTCGTCTCGCCACGCGACCTGCCGGGAATACGTCTCAAACGACATGGCGTAAGCGATCTGGTGGTCTTTTTGGTACTGACCCAGTCCTTGCAAGTAGTTGCCGGCTCCCGTCAGGTAGTGACCTTGGCCTTGGTAGAGTTGTCCGAGACCCTGCATGTATTGCCCCTGGCCTCGCAGTGCGGCACTCTGAGCCGTGTCCGCTCCACCATAGACGCCGCCGATCACCGTCACATGCCGCGGAACATAGGCCAACTGTGCAGATGCCAACTCCCCGTTCATCAATCCGCCAAACAACGCACAGGCACCGACGGACGCCAAGACCAAAAACTGACGACGAATGCGATTCGGCAATGCCATGATCGACTCCTTAAAAACTCGTAGCACAGGGGGGTTGCCGGTGATTACTTTGATTTGCCGGTGATTACTTTGATTTGAAAGGCACTCGAAAGACTTCTGGCAACATGTGGTCAAGCTGCTGGATGGAAACCGCATCAAACTGATTTGTCGCCGGCTGGTCCTGGCCTTGTGGGTCGGACGGGGGCGTGGGGAGCGAGAAGAGACCGACGACTCGACCAGCCGCATCCAGCACGGGGCTTCCAGTCCAGTTGCGGCCTTGATGACTCGTCTCCGTCGGCCATTGCCAGCGCATGAGCGAACCGTCGTTTCGGCTCACTTTCGTGCCCATCAAGCAGCGCAACCGTCCTGCCGGAATTATGCTTTGACCCGGATCAGCCGAGCCATGCCCCGGCACGCCTCCCAAAGCCGACAGCGGTGTCTCGATCTTGTCGTTGGCTGTGGCAACCGGCAGACAGACCGGCAGATCCTGATCGACTGCGAGCACTCCCAGATCGAAGAAGGCCCGCTCTGCGTAAGTTTGATTCACTTTGGCAATCGAGGCCGCGAATTCCTGTTCGAGTGCGGCCGAAACAGGGTGTCCCTCACGTTTGAGGTCATCCAACTGTTTGCCGCTCTCGAACAATGCGCGGACGGTTTGTTGAAATCCGGGATCGAGCCGCTCGTATTCCGGATGCAGCTTGCTTTCGGTGACAGTCGCAACGCTTCCCAGAGCCTCGCACCTCACGGTCACGGTCGGAAATTGAGCGTGGTCCCGTTTCAAAACGTCCCTCGCGATCGAACCGCAGGTCACAAGTTGCCGTGGCGAAGCAGCCCAGGCCGTGCCAATTTGCCGCGCTGTCCCACCATCCGCCGGATGAGCCAGCACCACGTACACCGCTTGCCGTGGATCAACCGCGACCGCTTTGAAAGATGTCATCGGCTGGGCGGGCGGGAGAATCTCAACAAGCGGATCGGACGGTGCGTTGGTCGTCGATTCACTACGTTTGGTCTTTGACTTGTTCGAGACGATTTGGACGGGCTTTTGAACGAAGGATGTCGTGTGCGCGGGAGAATGATTCACGGGCACATGCGATTCGGTCGAGACGTCTTCTGAAGCGGAATTGTCCGCAGAAGGGCCGCTGAACTTCGCGACCGCGACGCCGAGTAACGCAACCGTCAACAGAACACTCGCAGCCAGAATGGGCGTGAGGCCGAGCTGGCGGATGTCCCAGCGCGTTGAACTGACTGCCGCCGGAGACCCCAAGTGGTCGAGCAAGAAACCCACATCAAGGTCGATGTCCCGTCCCAAACTGATCCGGTCACCGCGCGAGACGCGAGCCGCATCCGCAACGCGCTGATCATTCACAAAGGTGCCGTTCGTCGAATTCAAGTCTTCCAACACGAGCCCGCTACCAGACTGTGTCAACCGGCAGTGCCGCGATGAAACGGTCGGTGCCTCGACCACAATCTGACAGCCCGCGGCGGCTCCAATGATCCAAGAGCGATTGTCTGACATGTCAATTCCCTTTGGAGTGCGGTGTGTCAGCACCGCTTTGGATCTCTGTGCGAAGCCTATGTTGTTTTTGGCGAGCCTTGGGTGTTTGGGACAATCCAAAGGCTTCGCCAAAATCCAAAGCGGTGCTGACACACCGCACTCCAAAATCACAAAATCCGCAGCAGGAACCGCTGGCCGCCGAGCTGAAAGCGGCGTTCCCCTTCGACCGACACGCGATTGACGCGCGTGAGAATTCCGTTCAGAGATTCGCAGTCGGTCAGCACCCAGCGACCGCATTTGTCGCGAGAAAGGCGCGCGTGCTGGCCGCTCAAGAACGGGTCGCCGGAAATCGAAATGTCACAGTGCGGGTCCGCCCCGATCCACATCGTTTCGCATCGCAGCGGATAGATCGCCCCTTCACCACTCGGAGTCAGTTGCACCAGCCGCGGCTGCAATAGGTTGGCGACCCCTTGCCACTGCCCGAAGCTGCGGCGTGTGCGGTCGGATTGTGCGTTGGCCAACTCCGGAACTGCTAGGCACGGCGCTTGAAACTCGTACCGCCGACTCCCCAGCAGAATCTCCTGGCCGTGCCGTAAGACGACTCGCCGAATCTGCAGGAAGGTGCCGTTCGTACTCTGCAAGTCGGTGAGATACCAATGAAACCCCAAGCCATGCGATTCGCGAGTGATCTCGGCATGTGAGCCGGAGATGTCGGGATCATGAGCAATCACGCACTGTCCCATGGTGCGGCCGATGACGAACCGATCGGAGCGGATGCGCCATTGCTCGCCGTCCGTGCGGCTGCCGTCGTCGAGCACCGTCAGCACGGCCATCGCCGGCCGATTGACCGAGCGATAAACCGAAGTCTCGACAGGCGGCATCAGGGAGATTTCCGGATCGGTGTCTGCCAGCGACGCCGCTGGCAGCTTCACCGCCATTTGTGCGTCGTCGGGAACCCGCTCCCGCTGAGTGATCCGCTCAAGCGATTGCTCGACAGGCAACGTCGCCTCGACAACGCCAGCTCCTGGTGCCGGGTGAAATGTCACTTTCATGGTCCGCATCCTTCGTGGAAGAAGAGTGTTGATCGAGCAACCAATTCGTCGCCCTCAACCACTACGTGGCCAATCAGGCGGGCCACCCGACAGAGATTTTTCAGATTTCTGAAAAATTGTCGCCTTCATCGCTCAGCGTGAGAAATGCCGAGAACGCGCTAAGGACGCGTGCAAAAACAAGTTCCAGAGCCGCGCCCGTCAGGAAGCGGACAGTCACCGCTTCCTAACGGGTCCTAACCTGGATTATTCATGGCCTCACACTAACCCGACGCGCAAGCGAGGCCCGGAGAACAACTTGGCCTCGCTTGCGCGTCGGGTTAGTGTGGCGCACACTGCGCTGAAATTACCGGGGCCGTGAATAATCCAGGCTAACGGGCGCGGCTCGAAATCACCAACTTGTTTTTGCACGAGTACTAAGCTAAGTGGACCCGCAGTGATCGTTGGGAGAACGCGGGGTCGGGTCTGCGATTTTTCGGAATTGGCCGACGAACCGTGGTGAAGTTGGTCAAACACTTGTCGGCCAATTCCGAAAAATCGCAGACCCGACCCCTGATGGCGAATCCAGCCTGCTTGTCGGCCAATTCCGATATTCCGAAGTGCCTGACCTCTACGTCATCGAAGGCGGCTTGGTCAAACGCGAGGGAACTCTGAAATCCGGCCGGTATGTGCTGGGATGAGCGCGTGATCGGAATTTTACGTCTGTCACAAAACTTCATTCGGGTCAAAGACGATCAATCCCTCTGCGGTCGCGGCATGGTTGAGTTCGTCATCCGACGCTCCGCAATGAGAGTCTCCGATACGGGTTGGCCTTGCACGGTGACCAACGGTCGCTCAGGACGGTCCACCGGCGGCCAAACTTGGGGCATCGGAGTCAAAATTCCCTCCGCCTGCATTTTTTCCGCCAACCGCCGTTCGCGTTCCCGCTCAGTCGGCTCGACGGGTGGCAAGTCGAGTAAGTTGAGCCGCTCCCGCAATTGCCGCTGCTCGTCAGGCGGCAACGCTAAAACTTGCTTCCATAATTCCGTCAGTGGCACGCGGGCAACCATTGCGAAGTCTCCAAACTGCTGTGATTCGATCAATGTACCAGCAGAACATGCTCCGTCAACGGCTTGGAACGCGGGGTCGCACGTCAGATCGGGAACAGCGACGGATCGACGTTGAAGAACTCGGCGAGCATGCGGATGTGGTCCCGTGTCAGCCGGCGAGTTCCGTGAGCGACATCGGATAGTGTCGATTCGGTGATCCTGGATTTCTTGTGCGTTCAGACCAGTGCTTGCTTTCATACAGCACAAAATGTTATCCAGCAGTAACCAGTGGAAACGCAATCGGGCTTGACTGATGCTGGAACTCATTGAGATTGTGTTCTCAACAAATCTGTGGAGCAAGCTTTGGCGGGCAAACCGATTCCACAAATCAGCTTCCTCCACCGAATGGAATACTTGGGGTTCATCCACGGTGCTCAACGATGGCGATCTGACGACGGCAAGCGTTTATTCACCTGGGACTCTCTGCATGGTGAAGTGGAAGTCTTCAATGGGCGAGGCAGACATTTGTTTGTCGCCGACGCCGTCACGGGGCGATTGATCAAGCCAGCGGTGCATGGGAGGAAGATCGATGTCTAGGTTGGGGAAGGCGTTTGTGGAATCCTATTTGGACGGTGAGGCTCTGCCTGAAGAGATCGATGATTTTATTGACCAATGGCATGTCGGAGAATTCGAGTGCGGCTTGGCCGAGTATCTCGGTTTGAGCGATGAAGAATATGCGGAATGGGCTGAGCGTCCGTACTCGCTTCCGGTGATCCTGTTCGCGCACAAATACGGCATCCCGCTCAGCGAAGCCTTGGCGTTTGCGGATGACCAAGTGGCCTTGGCCACTCAGAGGTCGGGCGTCGGCGTGAAATAATCTCCCGTAGCCGAACTCGTGAGAGTTTGGAGTCGCCGAAGTCTCACGACTTCGGCGACTCATCAGATCGGGAACAGCGACGGATCGACGTTGAAGAACTCGGCGAGCGTGCGGATGTGGTCCCGTGTCAGCCGGCGAGTTCCGTGAGCGACGGCGGACAGCGTCGATTCGGCGATCCCGGATTTCTGAGCAACTTCACGCCGCGACAGACCGCGGGCTTCGCACAGATGTTCGAGCAGTTCGGCATCAGTTGGTGGCGCGATGGGGTGAGCGATCGTTTCGTAGCGATGCACGAGATCGCTGAGGACATCCAAGTAATCCGCCTCCTCTTGCGACAATTCCGTCTCAGACACTTTGGTCAAATCACGGATGACGGCCAACGCAGCATCGAGTTCGCGGTCATTGCGAATCGGGCGCAGTGGGAACCGGCGGATGAGTTCCAGATAGCGATCGCTGGGCGGTGAAACGCGCGGTCCGCGGCGAGTCGCAGGACGGGGGAGGAAAAGGGGTCAGGACTGGGTCAGGACTCATTAAAAAGAATCAGTCCTGACCCGAATGGCACTGCCGTTACTGTTTTGCACATGGTCGGCGCGCAGCGGTAGGACGCACGCGCGAGGGCGTGTGCTATAGGGCGTGGGGTTGGG
>JAYVSP010000311.1:0-3137 GCA_043775215.1 Planctomyces sp.
TTTTCAACATTTCGTGTTTCACTCGAAATCAGAGTCCGTGTTTGACGGGCAGGTTAAAAACCTGCCCCACGACTGCGACCTCGCTTGTTTGAGGACTAAAAGGAGATTCTTGTGAACCGACTTCTTGACTGTCAGTTTGATATTCGCGTTTGCCGCCTTGTGAGCGGCACGGCGCTAGCCTCCGGTCCTCGGCAAGCGCCGGCGGCTAGCGCCGTACCGCTCATGAAGACTGGCGATGCCAGCGCGAATATCAATCTGACGCTCATTAAACGCCGTTCGATATTGTGGTGTGTCCCGTTGTTGCTGATCGTGAGCGGTGGTTGTTCGGAACATGCCCCGGTCCCCACGCCCGCTGGCTTTTACGATCCGTACGGCGGGCAGGATTACCGGACAATTCAGTTCAAAGATGACGTGAAGACAAATGCCTCCACCGACGAAAGCATCGCGGAGCTGACCTTCACGGACATCAACGGCAAGCAGTATTCGCTCGAGGGATTTCGAGATCAGAGGCATGTGGTGTTGGTGGTGACGCGCGGCTTCGCGGGAACGGTCTGTTTGTATTGTGCGACGCAGACGGCACGGCTGTTGAAGAACTACCAGAAGTTTGCCGAGCGTGATGCTGAGGTCGTCGTGGTTTTTCCGGTTGAAACGCCGGATGATTCCAAGCGGCAGAAGGATTTTGTAGTCAACGTCAAGAACAAGCTCGACACGCCGGTGGAAAAGATTCCGTTTCCGATCGTTCTGGATGTCGAACTGAAGGCGGTCGATCAATTGGGAATTCGCAAGGATCTCTCAAAGCCGGCAACGTACATCATCGACAAGCAAGGCCGCGTGCGGTTCGCGTATGTCGGCGAATCGCTGGCAGACCGGCCGTCGGTCAAAGCGTTGCTACAGCAGTTAGACGGATTAAACACAGAGGCACCATGAGCCGCGACTTTCTGAGCATCGCGACCGGGCAATCCATGTTGACGCCCGAGTTGGCCGAGGATCTTTCGCGAGAAGCGGCTTGCGCGGGAGAATCCGTGGAGACGATGGTCGCTCGCAAGGGATTGCTCTCATCCGTGCAAATGGACATCATCCAAACGCTGCGGCGACCGAATGAAATTGTTCCCGGTTATGAACTGCTCGACGTGATCGGCCAAGGCGGCATGGGGGTCGTCTACCGCGCGTGGCAGCGGACGCTCGACCGCGTCGTGGCGATCAAAACGATTCTCGTGAGCGAGATGGGCGACCGGCAAATGGCCGCGCGGTTCGAGCGTGAGGCGCGGGCCGTCGCTCGTCTTCAGCACCCCAACATCATCAACGCAATTGATTTTGGCGAGCACGACGGTCGCTTGTTCTTTGTGATGGAACTGGTCGAAGGGCACGACCTGGAATCGTTCATCGAGCAACAGCAGCAGCGCGGGTTGGGCAGTAGCGTGACGGAAATGCTGGCTTGGGGACTCGCGCGGCAAGCGGCATCCGGGTTGGCACACGCCGCCGAACAAGGGATTGTGCATCGGGACATCAAGCCGGCCAATGTGTTGTTGGTCCAACCGCCGGCCGGGTTCCCGCTTCCACCCGGCCTGCCGCTGGTGAAGATCGCTGACTTCGGATTAGCGTTCCTCGCGAATACCGAGGCCGATGCAAAAACGCGACTGACCGCCGCGAACATGACGGTCGGCACTCCGCACTATATCGCTCCCGAACAACTCAGCGGCTTGCCCGTCGATCTGCGAGCGGACATTTACGCATTGGGGGCGACGCTGTTTCATTTGCTCGCGGGACGACCGCCATACTCGGGACTCACGCTGCCGCAACTCTTGACTCAAAAGTTGATAGCCGATGCTCCGCGACTGAAAGAGGTCCGCCCGGACATCAGCGACGCCACCAACTCGCTCGTTGCTGCCATGATGACTCGTCAGCCAGAACAGCGAATCGCGTCGTACACTCAATTGCTCTCACGCGTCGACGAGTTATTGAACATGCTGAACTCGGCGACGCTGGCCGAGTTGCCGGCGTACACGCCAACGATGATTCTCGCTGTTCCCACTGACTTACCGGAACTCGCAGTGCAGACCGAGCGCCAGCTCGCGGTCTCGGAAACGATGAAAGAGAGCGTGAGCCGCACCTTAGCGGAATCGCTTCCGGCGACAAATCCACTGGTAGCGACAGCAGAGCGGCGCTGGTCGCGCCGGCAGGCGATCGCAGGCGGTATCGGCGCGACTGTATTGGCCGGAATTGGTTGGGGGATGCAAAAATGGCTGAGTAGCGGCCGTTCTTCGGTTCCAATAAAGCCACGGCTGGTCCCAAGCGGCTGGAGCGATCATCTGTTCGATGGCCAATCGCTGAAATCCTGGCAGACGCGAAGTGGTCAATGGCTGAAAGCTCAGGATGACGAAGGTGCCGGTGTGCTGGCGGGGACGAACGGCGTCATGGGCTGTTCGTTGGTACGTGGAGATTTGAAACCTCGACGCGCGTTGGAACACTTCTCGCTGTCTCTGGTCGTGCGGTTGCATCAAGCCCGTGCCGTCGAACTTCACTTCGGCATCTTGCGGACAGCGGGCGGCGACGGCATTCGATTGGCAATCCGGCTGGAACGGGATCGGGCAGCGGCCCCGCTCGAACGCGACAAGGCATGGATCGTCCGCTGCTCGTCAGACCGCGGCGAACATCAACCGATCACGACTCCCGTGGCACTCGCCGCCGCGGCTGAGGTCGACAACCCGTTTGATCAACCGCGCGAATTGCGTGTGGTGCGCGATGCGACACATTGGTTTGCCTCTGTCGATAATCAAACCCTGGGAGCGATACCTCTTTCGGGGCAACCGGAACTGCCCGAATTCCGTTTGCTGGCCGAGTTAGGCCCTTTGTGGGCCTCTGACGTCGACGTCGAGGAACTGCGCGAGCCACCAACTTGAGAATCCGCGGATGGGACGCCAGAGTTGTCAGAAGTCGAAGCAATGCGAAATATCGAATGACGAAAGAGGAATGTCGAAAGAGGAAGTAAAACCAAGACACGGCGATCGAACGTTTCGGATTCGACAATCAGCATCAGTCCCGTTTCGTCATTCGTCATTCGTCATTCGTCATTCGTCATTCGTCATTCGTCATTCGTCATTCGTCATTCGTCATTCGTCATTCGTCATTCGTCATTC
>JAYVSP010000312.1:0-6373 GCA_043775215.1 Planctomyces sp.
CGAAATTGCTCGCGACCCAGGGTAGCCGCGAGGCGCGGCAACCCTGGGCTATGAGTCATAATCCCGTTGGGATAAGGACAATCCTCTCATGCCAAACGATAACTCGATGCCAAATACCAACTCTCGGAAGGTAATCATGCACAGCCCTTTAGCCTCGGCCGAAATGCGCTGGCTGTTGCTGGCGGTAACTCAAATCCAGCACGTCCATCGGATGAGCGACCCAAATGTCGTGGCCGGATTGGCGGAGTTGCATTTGTAGTTGCAGCGAGCAGCCGGCGTTGCCGGTGATCACTGCTTGTGCTTTGGTCTTGAGAATGTTCTCCAGCTTGCGACGTCCGAGTTGCGCGGCCATCTCCGGCTGAGTTAGGTTGTAGCTGCCGGCCGCTCCGCAGCAGACTTCACTTTCGGCCAGAGGGACCAACTCCAGGCCGGGCACCAGCGACAACAAGTCGCGCGGTTGCTCGCGAACTTTCTGCGCGTGGCACAGATGGCAAGCGTCGTGGTAAGTCGCTCGCAACTTGATCTCGCCGGTCGGTGCAATCGGGCCGAGCGACATCAGGAATTCGGAGACGTCTTTGACCTTGTGAGCGAATTTTTCCAGCCGGTCCCGAGTCGTGGCGTCGCTCGGTGCGAGTTCGTGAGCCATGTGGCCGTAATCCTTCAGCATCGAACCGCAGCCTGCGACGTTGATAATCACCGCGTCGACATCGTCGGGGTTGAACGCCGCCGCGTTCGTCTTCGCAAGTTGCAAGGCGGGTTCGCCCGCTCCGCTGTGATAGTGGATCGCTCCGCAGCAGGCTTGAGCCTTTGGAACAACGACCTCGCAGCCGTTGAACTGCAACACACGAGCGGTTGCCCAATTGGTGTGTCCGAACATCGCATCTGCCACGCAACCGGTGAAGAGTGCCACGCGAGCTCGACGTTTGCCGACCGGAGACAACAACTCTGGCAACCGCGGTGTCGCCGGACCGAGCTTCGGCAACAACTCCTGCATCCGCTGAAGTTTTTGCGGCAAGAGTTTCGTGAGCCCGAGTCCGTCGGCGATTCGATCGAGACCCAGTCGTTGTACAAACCGTGCCGGCGCGAGCGCCCAGCGCAGACGATTCGCATACGGGAACAACCCGTAGAGCACGAAGCGATGAAACCAGCCGTTGGCATCGCCGAGACCTTCCGCTGCATCACGCCGCTGCATCTCGACACGGAACGGCTCGATCAACCGGCCGTACTGCACTCCGGAGGGACATGCCGTCTCGCAAGCACGGCAATCGAGGCACAGGTCGAGGTGCGACTTGACCGTATTGGTCAAAGGCAATTGGCCGTCGACCACATTCCGCATGAGGTAGATGCGCCCACGCGGACTGTCATTTTCATCGCCGGTTTCGAGGTACGTTGGACAGAACGACGTACACAAACCGCAATGCACGCAGTTCATGAAATAGCGATAGTCGATCTGCGAACCAACCGGAGGAACTGCCGGATGCGATTCAACGGACGGCGATGAAGATGTCATTAGTTTTACGATCCGGGGTCAGGCACTTCGGAATTTCGGAATTGGTCGATCGAACAACTCCGTACTGATCCAGCGGCACCCGGCCAATTCCGAAATTCCGAAGTGCCTGACCCCTGTGCTTCACGACTTCGGCGACAGAATGTCTGCCAGCGGAATCGACAGACCCGGCAGGAGTGGTGACGTATAAGTGTCCTTCCGGCCGAGCCACGATTCGGTGTACTGCCCGTCGGTGAGCGTGAGCACCGTCAGCCGATGAGCGAAGCGATCCACAATGACGTACTCGCGCACGCCGAGTTGCTCGTATTCCTCACGTTTCTCTTCGTAGTCCCGTTTCATGTTGGTCCAGCCGGGACTGACGACCTCAAAGATCAAGTCCGGGGCGCGAAACGGAAACTCCGGCAATTCACGGCTGGATTTCAGATAGACCGCGATGTCCGGGAGGCGATCCGTGTCGTCATCGACCACCGCGTGACTTTCTTGGAATACGAACTCGACGAGGTCGAGATGAGCCAGCATGTAGGCCCCCAGGTGATTCCGAAACAGCATTGCGGCGACGTGATGTCCGAACTCTGGCGACGCCATGACAACCAGCCTCCCGTTTGCTCGTTCGTAGCGCCAGTTGGGATCAAAGTCTGCTTCGAGGAATTCCTCGCGAGTCAATTCCAGGCCGGCATCAGATTGTGTCAGGAGCAGTTGTGTGGCACTCATGACCAAGCCCTTTCTGTTCGAGTACGGTCGAACGTCGCTCACACAAGCTACTGAATGCCGACTGTCGATGCCAAGTCGTCCTGAAAAACGTCACCGGCTGCGAAGTTTCGTGAGTGCCTGTGCGGCGTCGAGCCGTACGCGCGGTTCGGGGTAGCCGTTCGAGATGGATTCGATATCGCGAACGAGGTCTGCTCGCGTCGACTCGTCCAGCAAAGGAGCCAAGTCGCTCACAGCCTTCATCGCGTTCGAGGCCGCGACGACCGACGAGTCGCCGGACGGTGCCGGCGTCTTGGTGGTGGCCGCCGCGGTCAACACATCGCGTAGGACAGGTAGACCATCGAGTGATTTTTGGCGAGTGAAGGCGATGGCCGCGTTGACGCGTGTGTTGGCATCACTGTCCGAAAGCAAGACAGTCAGCGGCTGCTTGGTCACGCTCGGTGGAAACAGGCCAAGCGTGAACGCGGCTGATGATCGCAACAGCGGATCGGCATCTTTCGCGATAGTCGCAACTTCATCCACGATTCCTTCTCCCGACAGGCTCACTCCCCGTTCTTGGGCGTGTTGCGCGATCGTGGCCACGGCCAGCAGTGAGTTCTTGCGAACTTCGCGGTCGTGTGTCGCTTGCAGTCCTTCGCGTAATGCCGGCAAGACGATATCGGGGACGTCGAGTGTTCCCAAAGTCCGCGCCAAGAATGCCTGCTGATCAATGGCGGACGGCTCTTGCGAACTGCTTTTCAGAGACTCGGCAAAGTACGCGGAGAGTTCTTGCGCGACCTGTGGATTCGTCGCCAAGCGAGGTCCGTCGCCAGTTCGCTGCCGGTCGGCGACCAGTGCTTGAGCGAGCCCCATGGCTCCACGGCCACGCCGGTGTTCGTTGCCGCTCTTCAGATCCTGAACCAGAGCCTGCCAGTCTTGTTCGCTAGAGGCCAGTTTTCCAAACATCCACCACGCACCGACAATCGCCGCCACGATCAGGCCGGGCACGACAAAAAGTTGCACGATGAACTTCGCCGATGGCGGCTCGACCGGAGGCAAATCCGGAAACGATGGCAATTCAGAGTTGACTGTGTTTTTGGAGAACGATTCGGACATGGAGCAAGCTGAATTCTGGATTCTGGTATTTGGACTTGGGATTTCTTTGGACATTGGGATTTGGTGAGTGGGATTTCCTGCGCACGCACCCTACCGGCTGGTCTCTTTTTGAGCCAGTTCCAGGTCAGCCTCGACCATCATTTGGCACAGTTCACGGAACGAGACTTTCGGCTGCCAACCGAGGACTTCCTTCGCCTTGCTGGCATCGCCTCGTAGCGTGTCCACTTCGGATGGACGCATGAAACGCGGGTCTTGCTCAACATGCTTTTGCCAGTCGAGGCCGAGATGGCAGAAGGCTTCGTCCAGGAATTCGCGAATCGTGTGAGTCTCGCCTGTGGCGACGACGTAATCGTCCGGCTGCGGCTGCTGCAACATTGACCACATCGCCTCGACGTAATCTCCGGCGAAACCCCAATCCCGTTTCGAGTCGAGGTTGCCGAGCATCAGCTTGTCTTGCAGTCCCAGCTTGATGCGTGCCGCGGCGCGGGTGATCTTTCGCGTGACAAAGCCTTCACCACGTCGGGGTGATTCGTGGTTGAACAGGATGCCGTTGCACGCGAACAAGCTGTAAGCCTCGCGGTAATTGAGAGTCTGCCAGTAACCAAAAACCTTCGCGCAGGCATACGGACTGCGCGGATGAAACGCAGTTTGCTCGTTCTGAATCGGAGTGGTCACGCGGCCAAACATTTCGCTGGACGAGGCTTGATAGAATCGCACCTGCCGGCCCATCCGCTGTTGATGCAGCCGAATGGCTTCCAGCCACCTCAACACGCCGACTCCCGTGACGTTGGCCGTATAAACCGGCAGATCGAACGACAGCCGCACGTGACTTTGAGCCGCCAAATTGTAGACCTCATCCGGCTGGATCGCGTCGAGCAGCGAATCAAAATTGCCGCCATCGGCCAGATCGCCGTAATGCAGGTTCAAGCCGGAAGGCTCGCCAATGCCGGGCGCGTTGCACGGGATCAGTCCGTGAACTGCATAGCCCTTCTCGGTCAGCAGATTCGACAGGTAATAACCGTCTTGTCCGGAAATGCCTGTGATCAAGGCAACGCGTTGCGGGGTGTTTGTCATGATGATTCCTGCATAATTTGTAGTGCGGCGATGCATCGCCGCTTTCCTTTGCGGCGGAGCCGCTTTTTTGTTGACTGGTATTTTCGTCGAGCGTTTTGCTTGATCTTCGAAGGAAAAGAAAGCAGCTCCGCCGCAAGTGAAAGCGGAGATGCATCGCGGCACTCCAAAAATGTGTTCCGAGCAGTTTACGTGGAAACGCTGTGTCTCCCAAGTCGCGCTTGGTTCTTCGGCCGATCTCTGGTTACGATCAATGGCCACTGATGCGTTTCGGGGGATATTGAATCATGCTGACGATGCTCGGAAGTCCGCGACGATGCTGTGATGGGATCACTCGGCGAGAGACGTTGAAAGCCGGAGCACTCTCCGCGCTCGGCGGGTTTGGTTTGCCGCAAATGTTAGCGGCGGAAGAGGCTGGGCATGTTGGACACGGTAAGGCGAAGAACGTCATTTTCTTGTTCTTGCTTGGTGGTGCGGCGACGCAGGACATGTACGACATGAAGCCGGAAGGCCCGTCGGAAACGCGGGGCGAGTTCCGGCCGATCTCAACGAACGTCCCCGGCATCGACGTCTGCGAGCACTTGCCGCAGTTCGCCAACTGGGCACATCGCACGGCCTTCATTCGGTCGATCACGCACAAGGCGGGATGCCATAACTGTCTGCCGTGCTTCACCGGCGACGACCTGATGCCTCCCGACCAGCATCCGCGCGACACGAATCCGCCGAGCATCGGTTCTGTGTGCGAGTACCTCAGCGGCGGACAGAACAAACTGCCGCAATACGTCTACATGCCGTGCTGGCTCGGCTGGGGACAGGCGTTTCGCCGAGCCGGGCCTTACGGCGGATTTCTCGGCAAGCGATACGACGCGCTGACCACCGAATGTCAGCCGTATTTCGACAAAGGCTCGTTCAATCCCGTGCCCGGCAATCCCCAGATCGTGCGCGGAGCACCGGCGCTTCCGAACAGCCTGCTGCAAGACGGAATGACGATCGACCGGCTGAACTCTCGGCGTTCGCTGTTGCAACAGATCGATGATCAGCGGCAACAGGCCGAGCAACTGTTGTCGGTCGCGTCATACAACCGCAATCAGCAGCGAGCTTTTGACGTCCTGACCTCCTCAAAACTCCGAACCGCCTTCGACCTGAGCCTCGAAGACCCGAAGACTGTTGCTCGTTACGGAGAAACGCTGTTCGGAAACTCGACGCTCATCGCCCGGCGGCTGATCGAGCAAGGCGTGCGTTTCGTGAATGTGACTTGGGATTTGTTTTGGGGTCCGGTCAATGTCGACTACGACGCCTGGGACACTCACCAGAAGAATTTTTACATCCTGAAGAACAACAAGCTGCCGGGCTTCGATCAGACGTACTCGGCGCTGCTGGAAGACTTGGAAACGCGCGGGCTACTGGACGAGACGTTGATCGTCGTGACGAGCGAGATGGGCCGCACGCCGCGAGTGAACGGCAACGCCGGCCGCGATCATTGGACGAACTGCTACGGTTCGTTGCTCGCGGGAGCCGGCATTCGCGGCGGCACAGTCTATGGAGCCTCTGACTCGCAGGCGGCGTATGTGAAGGACAAGCCAGTTCGCCCGGCCGACCTCTGCGCGACGATTTATCGCTGCCTGGGTATCGACCCGGAACTGCGAGTCCCCGACCACTCCGGCCGTCCCGTCGATATTTCTCAGGGCGGACAGCCAATCCACGAGGTATTGGCCTGAGAAACTGCCACTAACCCGAAGCGTGAGCGAGGGCGGGGGCTCGACAAGATGTTCAATTCCGACGTCATGGCCGACCGCCCCCCTCGCTCACGCTTTTTGAAGTTGCGCAGTCTTGTTTTTCGCCCCAAAGGGGTGCAACTCGATAGCCCAGGGCGAAGCCCTGGGTGACGAATAAAACAACAATAAGAAGCCCTGAAAGGGCGAAACTCCACGGAGGCCAAAGACATCCATTTGTTTCGCCCCTACAGGGCTTGCCACGTTTTGTCCGTCAAAC
>JAYVSP010000313.1:0-2707 GCA_043775215.1 Planctomyces sp.
CCATCAAACCCAGGGCGTTGCCCTGGGCTGCCGAGTCTTGGCCCGTTGGGCCAGAACCACACTCGCGATTCGTCCGGGGGCTGACGCCGGCGTCAGCCAGCGTCAGCCAGCGTCAGGGAGCGGTCATAAGTCCTTGTCCGTCACACTCCCTGACGGTCGCGGCTCGAAAGATTCACAGGCTCGGAGCGGCGCACCACACTGCGGTAGATCAACTCCATTGTTTGCCAAGTTCGTCGAGGCCAGCTCGCTTCAGGTCGTCCGCAGACATGACCACCCGAAACTCGACATCGGCTTCAAAGGTCAGAAACCACGGCTCGGCCAACGACGGGATCTTCGACGGGTCCGCCAACTCGACAACCAGGACGGCACCGCGCTGCCCATTCTGCTCCGTGAAATAAACGGCCTCGGGCTTGATGGCCTCGAGTATTCGACTCAACTTCGACCCGGCTGTCCCATCTCGGACTGCGGCGTTGAATGGCTGGTGGGGAAACCTGACGTTCAGGAGCACTCGCATGATGACCTCCTTTTTCCTGTGAACCTGATGCGGTTGGCACAGTGAGCACGGATGGATCAGTCGCGACGGTTGAAACTCGCGTCACGACTGCGCCGGGAATTCTACATTCACCGTGTGGCGAGAGTTGAAGTCCTTTTTCAAATCTCTGAAAGCGACTTGACTATTTCGCGGTGTCGTTTTGAGGGTGTAGTTTGAATCCCTCGGCGACCTCGAACTCCCGTTGTCACGGGAGGGTCGGAGGAGGCTTTGCGTTTTCGTTGTCTTTCTGGGGGAGAGAATCATGCGCTTGTTGTCCCGTCACGGTCGCCGCAAAGGTTATTCATTTCGGCCTCTGGTCGAAGCGCTCGAGGATCGGCTGTTGATGTCGGCTGACGCGGTGATCCAATGGAACAACCTCGCGCTGGACGCGATTCGTGCAGAAAAGACCGCTCCACCGATCGCTGCCCGAAATTTGGCGATCTTGCACACGGCGATCTATGACTCGGTCAATGCGATCGACCGGACGCATGCGTTTTACTTTTCGGGTGATGCCGATGTGATCGTGCCTGCCAACACATCGCTCGAAGCGGCGGTAGCGGCCGCGGCTTATCAAACGCTGGCCAGCTTGTTTCCGGCTGAGGAACCCAGTTTCTTGGCAAAGTACCAAGCTTCGTTGGCCGAAGTCGCCGATGGTCCGGCCGAAGACTTTGGAGTGTCCGCTGGCGAGGCTGTGGCCGCTCATATTCTGGCGTTGCGCAGCGCGGACGGCTCAACCGCCGTCGTGGATTACATTCCCGGCACCGATCCGGGAGATTGGCAACCGACACCTCGCCCCAATCCTGCGGGAGGTGAATTACCGGGTCTGCCCGCGTTGCTGCCGCAGTGGCCGAATGTGACTCCCTTTGCCATGACCAGCGGCGACCAATTTCGGCCCGACGGCATTCCCGATTTGACCAGTCAGGAATATGCCGATGCGTTGAACGAAGTCAAAGACCTCGGATCGAAGACGAGTACAACCCGGACACAAGACCAAACGGATATCGCGTTGTTCTGGGCCAATGGAGCGGGGACCGCGACACCTTCCGGTCATCTCAATGTACTGGCGCAGACCATCGCCGACGCGCAGGGCAATACGCTGACGCAGAATGCTCGCTTGTTCGCATTGCTGAATATCGCTTTGGCCGATTCGGCCATCGTGTGTTGGGATGCCAAGTACGCCTATAGCTTCTGGCGTCCGATCACTGCCATCCGTGCGGCCGATACCGATGGCAACGACGCCACGGTTGTGGACTCAACCTGGACACCGCTGATCGTGACGCCGAATTTTCCAACCTACACCTCAGGGCATAGCACGTTCAGCGGTGCTGCGGCCATGGTGCTGACGGACTTCTTCGGGACGGATGACATTGCATTCACTCTGAAGTCCGAAAACCCCGCGGTTTCGGATCGTTCTTTCACCAGCTTCAGCCAGGCGGCAGAGGAGTCGGCTGTCAGCCGCATGTACGGCGGGATTCACTTCAACTTCGATAACAATGACGGCCTGGCTGCCGGAAATTCGCTGGGAGTGTTTGTCGTTGAGAACTTCCTTAAGAAGGCATCTTTGCCTGCGCAGGCTGGAGTGCTGGACGGCACGCTGGTCGTTGTGGGCACCGCGAGAAACGACCGAATTACGCTGAATCGAAACCATCAAGACGTGATCGTCACCGCCAATAAGCATGTGTTGGGGAAGTTCAACGTCAACACGTTTGACGCGATCACGATCAGTGCCGGAAACGGGAACGACACAGTCAGAGTTGCCCTCAGCATCACCGTTAACGCGGAGATCCACGGCGGTTCGGGTGATGACAACATTTTCGGCGGCAGCGGCAATGACCAGCTCTTCGGAGACGGAGGGCGAGATGCCCTCTTCGGACGATGGGGCGATGACTTGCTGGACGGAGGAAACGGCGACGATCTGCTCGTGGGCGGGTTCGGAACCGACATCCTCATCGGCGGCTTGGGCCGAAATCGCTTGCGTCGATAGAGCCGGCAGTTTGAGATAGCCGGTCAGCGATAAGGACCACTCTGCCCCGAAGCTCGTCGGCCAGGAGAGTTGCGAATCCTTATATCATTAAGGCCGAAGGCGTTGTTTTCCTGACACAAAATCCTAAATCCGAAGAACCAAATCCAAAGGAAATCCGAAACACAAAATCTGAAATGAGTCCCAGGCGAAAA
>JAYVSP010000314.1:0-4890 GCA_043775215.1 Planctomyces sp.
GGCTACTGCCCAAAGATCAATGCGGGGCCACTTAGCAAGAGAAAGCCTTCTTGCGGAGATTTTGTTAATTGCTTCTTCGACGGACGTGGGATGCCGTCGCAGAGCAACTAAGTTGGATTAAAATTACTTGATTCGTTTGCAAACGGAGGAAGTCATCATGAAAACGCTAAAACGCTGTGGAATCTTGGGCGCGGTCATGGCTGTGGCCTTATTGATACCTGCTGGCACCGCCGATGCCAGATACAGAGGCGGTGGAGGCGTGAGTGTCTGGGTCGGCCCCGGTGGTGTCGGGTACTCTAGGGGATACTCTAGGGGATACTCCAGGGGATATGGTAGTTATTATGGTGGCTACCGGTATTCCAGGCCGTATTATCGGTCGTATGGATACCAGCCATATGACTATTCCTATCAACAGTCTGGCACCTATTACTCGGCGCCGTACTACGGAGGTTATTACAGCACGCCTTACTACGTCTGGTGAGTTGGCCAGCAAGCAACTCTTGCCCGTCTTAAGCCGGAACGCGTTTTTCCGATTGCCCGAATTTGGGAAGGATCGGATGCACCGCATTCCGGCTCATTTATTTTGTGCGCTTTGCACCAATTCAGCAAACACGCCACCCCGCGCGACGAGTTCATCGTAGGTTCCCGTTTCCGCGAGTTGACCATCCTCGAAAACCAGGATGCGGTCGGTGTGTAGCAGCGAAGTCAGCCGATGAGCCACCAGGATGACGGTTCGGTCGCCGTGAGCGGTTAGTGCGTCCTGAATGTGGCGCTCACTGATTGTGTCCAATGCGGAGGTGGCTTCATCAAGGATCAGGATCGGTGGGTTCTTGAGGAACACGCGAGCCAATGCGAGTCGCTGTCGCTGTCCACCTGAAAGGTTCTGGCCGCGTTCGGTGACTTGAGCACGATATTCGCCGGACATTTGCTGAATCTCGTCGTCCAGACAGGCGAGTTGAGCGGCGCGGCGGATTTCGTCCAACGAGGCTTGCGGTTTCTCATACGCGATGTTGTCGGCGATCGTCCCGGAAAATGATGAATGGCGATTGACCCACATAGCCGATCGAGCGAGCGATATCGTCTCGCGAGACCGAGTTCAAAGGCATGCCGCCCAGCACCGCGTCGCCACCGTCGCGGCTCATCAGAAGCTCGTGAATAGGACGACCTGACGTCTCACGGCTTGGCAACTGGCGGACCAGAATGGTTGCTGTTTAACCAATAAGCGTTCCAAATCCACTTGAAACGGCGCGTTAAAACAGGTCGTCATTACGGCATAACTTTTGCTGCAAGCCGATCAAGTGCTGCGGCTAGAGCATTTTGAAGGTTGGTCTCAGTAACTACCTTCGCCAGAAGGTGGTTTTTCGTTCGAATCCACGCTCTGGCGGCTGCAAACCAATTCCAAAAGTGCTCTAGTTGGAAAATCTGTGGGACTTTCGGAGCGGCAGATTTTTCAATGAGAAACGTGGTTTGTTCCCATTCGTTTGGGATTCGTCTCCGTGTGGGAGATCGCGTTCGAGAATATTTCAGAAATGCGGCTCCCACACGGATATGAAGTCCACACGGATGGGAAATAAGGCATTGCTGCCATAGCGCCAGGACGGAGTCGGTTCTTAGATGTTGGACTGGAACCCGGCGGCGTATCTGCTTTTTTGACCCTGACGGTGCCGGAGGCGAGAAAAGAAATGTACTACCTCTATGGATCAAAACCTGGTGTGCCCCGAAAGCTGGTGGCCACCTTCGACAGCGAAGCGCAACTCGAGACATATGTCGGATGGGCCACGCTCAAGATCAACGACGGCGGCACGCGGAAGTTCGAACAGGGCAGTGCGTTAGTGGGATATCAGCGGTTTGTATATTCGGACTCGCCGCTCACGGACGAGGAAGCGATAGAAGTATTTCATAACCCGACGCCGAGCATGTTATGACCTTGTCCGACAACTTCATGATCGAGCCTTTGCCGAAGGCTTTTTCGATCTGTCCGAGCGCATTGGTCAGGGTGGGATTTTGCTCGGCGGGTTCGTCGGTTTTGGCAACTTTGATCTTCACGCTCATTGTCAACTCCTTCGGGGGACGCATTTCAAGGGGCCGGCAGAATTGCGGCTTGCAGTCTCAAAACAATGGCCCGCGAAAAGGTCGGGGCGACGGGTGATCATCGACTCAGTGCAACGACCGTCACCGTACCGCCAAATCCATTTTGGCTCCATGATTTTAGCGACCGCTTTCTCCTGCTATCGAACCGCAGGACTTTCGCGGGAGGCGTCGGGGGGATCGGAGTCCGCGGGGGGATTCACCAGACGAATCGCTCGCAATTGCTCGAAGGGATCGGCGATTCCCAGTCGCAAGAACGGTGCGGCATTCGGAGTCGCGAGCGGTACGGCCGTGGTGATGAAACCGTGAGTGGAACCAACTGTCGGATCGTCGGCGAAGCGTGCGGCAGGCTCGGCGGCCAGCAGGAAGCGGTCGAGGACGTGAACTTTCAAAGCATCGAAGGTCGATACGAAAGCGTTCTGAGCCATCGGCTGGCGAGGCACCGCCGGGCAGGTCGGATCTCGCTCGGAAGCCAGCGCCGGGGTGTCGAGCACAGGACGTTGCCAATTGGCCGGCAGTCGTTCCGGTGAAATCGCAGTTGGCGCGCCGGGGAAAACTCCCGTGGGAAGCGCCCACAGATGCGCCGGGATTTTTTCGGCACCGGCCGGACGGCGAGTGGCCGGCTGCTCGGTCATCGGCAACGGCGGAACCGAAACCGATTGCGGAGGCACCAGCCGTTCGGGCAGCAACTGAGCGCTGGCTGTCGCTGAGACAAACACAAAAATGCCAATCGTCAGACTCCAAGCGATCAAGCGAATGTGAGACATATCAGACTTCTTCGTGCGTTAGGGGACTTGAATGATGAGTTGCACCGCAGTGCCGGCTTCGGGCAGCACCTTCGTGTTGGTTTCCAATTTGATGAGCGGTTCGTCTTTCATGGTCAAGTTGGTTTGAAAGACGGTCTCATCGGTCACGGGAAAGATGGCGATCAGCGTGCCGCTCGCATCGGCGGCATAAGTCTTTTCCGGCTTGTTGGGATCAAGCTGCTTGTCGATCGAGCCGGTGAAGGTCCACTTCAGTGTCGGCATCGCCTTACCGGTCTTGCGATCGACGAGCGTCTTCTCGATCGGCAAGCGTTTGGCGAGTCCTCCGGCACCGGGGAGTTCCAGAAAGATTTTCACTTCGGGGCCGGCAGCCTCGGCACCTTCACCTTTGGCGGGCTTACCCGGTTTCAGGCCGAGGCTTTCGAGCGCCTTGTGGATGTCGCTCGGCTTGACCTCGAAGGTCACGACGGTCTCGTGAGCCTTTTGTCCCTTCGGCTGCGTGGCGATCACCTCAATGGGGTAAATCTCATTGAGATTCGGCAGCTTGCGCGGAGCAATCTTGCAGGCGACGGTCACTGTCTTTTTTTCCTTGTCCACCTTGATCGCCTCGGCCGGCTTGTCTTGAGCGACGAGCGTCACCACGAACAGCAGCATCAGCGCAGGAAAACCAATCATCAGATATGGCCAGCGATTCATAAATTGCATCTCCGTGAAGTTCGACACCGTAACCCGAAGCGTCAGCGAGGGCGATCGCCCGAAAACGCTTCCTACTAATGAAAGTCGATTGCCCTCTCGCCCTCGCTGACGCTTCGGGTTTTGGAAGCGGCCCTGCCGCGACAATACACAAACTGCCACGACTATTTCTCTCCCACACACACGACAGCCGTGGCGACCTTTCCGCCCGATTCCAGATTACAGGTCGCGACGAACAGCCGTCCGCCGGAAACGACTGGCCCGCCGTAGACCATGCCGGGCGTTTGCACAGCGGGATCGCTGGCAAGATTGAGCGACCATTGTTTCTTGCCGTCCGTCAAACTGAGGGCTTGTACGAGTCCCTTGAGATCCGCGACGTACACCGAGTTCCCAGTGATCGCCGCGCTGGCGAAGAACGGAGCACTGCCCTCGGTTGTCCATTTCTCTTGGCCGGTCGCGACATCGACCGCGCGCACCTTGCCGTCCGTCGCCGTGAAGATCGCTAGCTGATCTTTGATCGCGATGGCCGAAACAATTCCCGCAGCGAACTCGCGTCGCCATTTCACGGAGCCGTCCGCGAGCGACACGGCGACGACTTCGCCTTGTCCTTTCGCCGCTTCGCTCGGTTCGAGCCGCACGCTGCTGCATCCGACCAGCACCAATTCTCCTGCGACGGTCGGCCCGGCCCAGGGGTTGAACTTCAGCGGCGTCTTCCACTGCACACTGCCGTCACCGAGCTTCAAACAACACAACGCTCGCTCTCCGGATTGTTCGACATCCAAAAACGCGGTCGCCACAAGCACTCGATCGCTGATCACCGCAACGGAAGCATCGACGTGCCACTTCTCGGCTCCGGCTTGCCACGCCACCTTCGGACGCGGTTTCGGCAGCGAGTCTTCGCTCGGAGCAATCGCGAAGTCGGGATCGACTTTCTTCTCTTGCTCGTACTTGGCGAGCAGCTCTTTCCATTTCTTCTCAAGCGCCGCCTGAGCGGATGCGACATCCACATCCTTGCCATCGAGTTCCAGCCGGCTGGGATCAATGCAGAGCACGCCCGCGTTGCCGCCGCCGATCAATACCTTGCCGCCGGCGATCGTCGGCGATCCTTCCAGATGCACCAACTGCCCCGATACCGGAAACTGCCACAGGGGCAATCCCGAATCAAGTCGCACGCCATGCAACACGGCTCCATCGGTTTGATGCATTCCATCGCCGAAGACCACCAAGTTCCCCGCCACCGCCGGAGCACACACCGTCGGCAGTTTGAGATACGGCACCGACTTCACCCAACGCACTCGCTGTTTCGCGGCGGGATCGATGGCCAGCGCTTGAATCGCAGACGTAT
>JAYVSP010000315.1:0-8095 GCA_043775215.1 Planctomyces sp.
CCGGATCGTTGAGGGCCTGGATGTCGTCGTTGGTCGAGAAGCCGCCGTCGACCAGCATGTTGTCGGGAACTTGGCCGGTCCGTTCTTCGATTTGGTCCAACATGGGACTCATCAAGCCCGCGTCGGTTCCTTGAGTGGTGGCAGATCATCTTCATAGTATTTTGGAGCGACAGCGAAATACCCAAGTTTTGATAATCCTCGGCAAAACCTCGAATTTGATCACCGTACGGCGTAGTGAGGCCGGCGTTCCCGTGAACGAGCAACACCGCCGGATATTTCTTGCCGTCGGCAGCACATGGGTACGTAAATAGCGGATAGCGACTTCCCTGACTGTCAAAAGATTCCTGAGGCATGCTTTCCCCTAAGTACGAGTTGATGCCGAGTGGCGTTCAAGCCATGCCAGCAAATTGGCGAACGGCTCCGACATATGGAGATCCACCTGTCGGTAAACCTCAACTTGGCAATCGCCTTCAACTGAAATTGAAAAAGTCATTGCGTCTCTCATACGCCCTGGATTCTCTGTCTCAAGTGGAGGCGCTTTCTTCAACTCCGCAACCAATCGCGAGACTTCCATCCGTTGGCCTACAGGCAGAGCAGAGCATTCCACGATGCACGGTGGTTGGCATATTCCTGCCGCCAACCCACCGTGTTTCTCCAACGTCACTTTCACGTTATTTCCTCGGTAATAAACTGTGTGCGTGCTTAGAACATGGACACTGACGAGCGTTACAATGCCGTTATTTCTTCTCCTTCAATGACTTAACATCCTTTGCCAGTGCTTTGACTTGGTTCGCCAAAGATTCGATTTGCTGAGCCAATTCATCACATGGGCCGGCACCCGCCCGTGCGCCTGCGGAATCACGACGAACTCGAGCAGCAACTGCCGGTACGCCACTTATCCGAATCCCAACCTCCTTCCAAGCTGCATGAACGGATTGCTGCTCGTCGCTGCCGGCACCGTAAAGTTGCCCTGCCTTGAAATACGTCGTGTCGGCAAACTCTTGAAAGTCACTATGCTCCGTAGATGCCTTGAGAGCCTCATACCAAATGTGCCCTGGCGCGTCCCATGCCTTCCCACCAATTCCTGTCGCAGTCAGAAAGAATGCCTTGTTCGGAATACCTGAGTTTGTATGTACTTTCTGATTGTCACTCGTCCCGTGATCGTACTTGCTAATATGATCGGGTTGTGGATCTTTTCCAAAAAGAGGATGGTCGAAAGCCTTGCCAGGAGCCTTCATGGAACGGAGTGCATCCCCAGCAGTTCCGGGGGTCCAGATCTCCTTTCCAATAAGCCAGTCGGCGTCGGCTGCATCTTCGTCGAGCGACCATTGCTTGACCAAGGATCCGAAGACGTCGGACATCGATTCATTCAAAGCTCCTGACTGAGCAAAGTACATCAGATCTGCAGTATATTGCGTCACGCCGTGGCCTAATTCGTGGGCAATGACATCCAATGACTTAGTGAAGTCCGTGAACTGCACACTATCGCCATCGCCAAATAGCATTACTTGCCCATTCCATCCAGCGTTATTGTGATTTGTTCCGAAGTGGACATAACCATCGAGCCGAAGCCCATTGTCATCAAGTGAATTCCTATCATAGATTTGTTTCAAGAAGTCCCTGGTTGTTCCGAGTCCGTCGAACAATCGATTGGCCGAATCGTCATCTGAAGCAGGGCCGTCTTCTGACCGCGCTAAGACGGCACCGGACGTCGACCAACTGTTCTGACAATCAAAAATCGTTCGCCTTCCATTGGAACTTGCTGCTGACGATACCGATGCCCCTTGACGCACACGAACGGACCGTTCTCCTCGAAGTTGAGCTGAAAACGCCAATGCATCCATTGCGGCTTTACGAATTTCCTTGTCTTGGCTTTCCAACATTTTTTCGAAAATGTACGGGGGAATGATGCATTGCATACAGTTGCGGGCTTGAGTACTCATGTGAAAATCTCCAGTTTTTCGTGAGTCAATCCACCATCCAAAACGAATACCGTCCGGGACACTTGCCCAGAATGCGGACCGCTGCCTCCATGTTTGCCAAATTGTGATCGTGGTCGCCGTGACCACCAGGGTCATGAACGGCCGCGATTCCCATGGCGGGCGTGGGCGGTACCACGCCTTCCCAAGTTCCTTGAAATACGACCGGCGCCGTTCCATTGGCATAGCGCCAGTCGTCAATGCGATCGTCCACCCAGCCATGAACGAACCAAAAGATCTGGTTGACGTGACTGGAATACGTGTCGCCGAGATAGTCGTAACGCGGATCGTCCCAAATTGTGGGGATGCCGGCGGACTGAGATGGGTCGGTCAATTCGGGACGGTCGCCGTAGGGTTGCGCGGAGAATCGATTGTGGAGTTGATTGTGGATCGTGAACTCAAGTCTGGCACCAAGTTCGCCAAGGCTCATTCCGCGCAGGAAAGTGGGATCCGTAAACTGTCGCTCCCAAAAGCGAAATCGCTTTTCCAAGAACTCTTTTGATTTCACACGGATCAAAGATTGGGTAATCCCTTCACCACCCGGAACGAACCAAGGTGGCGGGACCGGAAAGTCTTGATCTTCGGCCGACGGGATTCGAATCCAGCCGCTAACACGCGAATAGGTGGGTTCGCCAATCGCGCTCAGTTGTGCGTTGACCCGCTCAATCATCTTGCGATGCATGTAAAGGAAGTCTTCGCCAGATTGGTTATCCAAAATCGGTCGGCGATTCACATCCAGGGAGGGACGCGGGGGTTCCCAGCCAAGGTCACGGAGTGCAAGTTTCGCTTCATCAGTCAGCCCTCCCTGATTGGGGCCACTACCAGGTGGGAGATTCCATCGGTTGCGGACTTCGTGCCAGAGAAAGTGGTGCAACCGATGGGACCGGCTGGCCAAGCGTTCGATCACTGGTTGGGGCAGTCGCGGTGTCATTGCGGATCTCGCTGGTCGTCAGGCTGGCTTTTGATCGCCAGATTCCTTGAGGTCGAAAGTTGCCGTGAATGTGTCAAGTTTCATCCGCCGGAATGTGCTAGCGTCCAGTTCCGATTGCCGACAACCGGACGCTAGCGCGTTCCGGCTCATTGAAACGCCGCGATGACTTTTTCAGCCACCGCTTGGCCAACCGATTCGCCGCCGGTGGCGTCGAAGCACCAGTGAACACCGAGGTAGATTCGACTGACCTTGTTTTGATCGATCGCCGTCTTCAGTGACAACATCTGTTCGAACTTGGTGCGAACAGTTCCTTGATTGTCCGTGGTCGAGCCGTTCATTTCGTCGGAAACAAAGGTCACTTTGATCTTCGCTGTCGTCTCCCCGACCAATGCGGCAAAGGTCTCGAAGCACGCGGTACCGAATGTTGCATGGCCCGACGGATAAGCGGGAAAGTTCGGCGTGAAATTGCTCCCGGGAGCACCAGCGATCGGTCCGGGAAAGGGATTGCTCCGCGGCGCTCCGAGCGGAAGCCAGAACGGATCGCCCTGATATTTGCGATGCGTGTTGTGGTCACCCTTTCCGGTCGGACCCCATCCGGCCTGCGCTTCGCGAATACCCACGACGGGACGCCAGAAGTCATACACGTACTTCCAATACCAGGCGGCGATCCCGGCGTCGGCCATCGCGGCGTTGATCGCCGCCAGCACATTGACTTGTTTGGCGTGCGGAAGTTTCTTGAATTCGGTGGTTGCAACCACCACTTGGTTATAGAGACGAGGCGGGGTCCCTAGTTTGTTGGAACCATCATATCCCCAGAATAGGCCAATCACGGCGTTCTGTTGAAAAGCTGCCGATTGTTGGGTGATGTTGTCTCGCCCATAGACAAAGACCTCATTGAAGGCCTCGGCATATTTTTCGCTATCCAAGCTTGGCGGGGGATCGAGCGGTGCGTCCGCGGCCACGTCTCCCAGTACGAACGGAGTCACGAGACCCCAACTGCGACCCAAGGACTTTTGTTTGGGATCGAGAGGATCGCGGCGATGATGTCCCGGTTCGAGACAATACAGATCGTCCACTTGCGGCGTGTCCGAACCATCGGTTTGCCGGCTCTTGACCCACGCAGCGCCGATGCGAAATCCATAGAACACGGCGATGGGGTCGATGCCATCCGTCAGCTTCGCCGCTTGCTCGTTAATATACGACGCATCGTCTGGATATAAGAGGCTCGCGGCGCGGATCCCTGCGCCCAGCACGGCGGCCGAGCCCGTCGCATCATCATTGCCAAGTCCAGCGGGGGGGCTCGGCAACTCGGCTAATTTGCAGGCATAAGCCGCCGTCACCAAGGCATACGCATCACGAGCGGCAAGGTGAATAATCGCCAGCGCGCGGGACGTCTTGGTCGGCCCCCCGTTCGTCGCCGCATGGCCGTCACTGAAGTCTCGTGCAACCAGGTCCAGTACCAATTTGTTGATCAACAGAATGCTCATGATTCAATCCTTTGCGGAGAGGGATGTGATACGGGCGAGCAAGATACGCATGTAGCAAGGGTCGATATGGTGGCCGATTCGTGTGTCTCGTGGTGTTTGCGGTTCCCGAATCGGCGGGCGTATTGTTGCCGTACGAAATTCGAAATGACAATGCCCTAAACAGGTCATTGCGGGACGCTTGACGGGGGGGCAAGCGACATGCTAGCGGCGGTGGTTGCGGGCTTGATTCGCAACCGCCGGGATGTGGGAACTTCGCCGAGCTGTGTTTGAACAAGGGGGAAGATAATTTGTGAATTTGGGTGGCACGCCCTGACCATCGGAAAGGCGTGGAGACTCGATATCCCCACAAATTTACGCCCTTTCCGATGGTCAGGGCGTGCCACCCAATCGTGCGAACTGTCTTTGAACGACGACTCTCATGGCGCCATTCACGATCACGGCTTTCCTTGCCGACTGCCCAGTTGCGGGAAATTGAACGTGACAAATTGGGTCGCGCAAGATACCTTTCTAACAACCTATCCGTTGGCCCTTTCGCGGCCGGAATTGAACGCGCTCAACTTCACATCACAGGAGCGGAATCATGACAGACGATGTTCGCGGGAATTGGTCTCACCACATTGATCAAATCGTGCGGTCGAAGCATTACACCTGGATCGCCGAGGGCTTGGCGGGAGTTCCCCTGCGCGACGCCCTGTTGTCGATCACCACGGACCTGATGCATATTTGCCGGCGCAACGGCCTTTCGTGGGAACAACTCCTCTCCGAAAGTCAGCAAATGTGCGAGCGTGAAGAGGCAGAAATCCCGACCAAATCACATGCTGCTTGAGTTCGGCCACAGCGGGACTCCGCTGTCGAGCGAATAAAGCGGGATCCCCTGATGCTTCAATTGCGGCAGGTGCTCGTCCATGACTGACCGAGCATCGGCGGGATGCACCGCGATGCCGATGATCTGACTGATGGAAACGCGATCGCGCACATAGACTTCATCTTGGCACAAGACCGGCCAGTGACGTCCCATTTCCGTCTGCGACATCACCGGCAGTTCTGGGTCCACGAAAACGGCGATTCGTCCCGCGTCGATCATCGTGTAGAGGCTGGACCGCGTCCCAAAACGATGCAGGAAAACCAGCCGGTCGTAGGGTATCGACAGTCCAGTGGCAGTGATCGATAAATCGGAACAGACTGAACCATCGTCACACGCCCCTGGAGCCACCAGCCCGTGTTTCAGGATTCCCGCCAGTCGATCGACTCTCGGAGCCTCGGGCCGACGCGGGTAGCGCGAGAAAACATGAAACAGGTCACCGGTCTGCCAAAGTTTTCGCAGCTTTGCCCGAGCGCACGCTTCTCTGTCGGGCTCGATCTGTTGAGTCGTTTCCATGATCAGACTTTTGTAGGTGTCACGTTTGGCGAGCGGAGGACGTCAGTTCCCAGAGTTGCCGGGACTCTGGAGTTGATTATGGGGGAACGCGGAGTTGTTTCTCGGTGAATCTGGAGTTGTTTCTCGGGGGACTGACGTCGCCCGCTCGCCTGTTTGATTGCGGCCAACGGCCGTGTTACTTCGCCATCTGCTTTTCGCGAATACGTACTTCGATGGCTTTGAGGATTTCGTAATCGCTGCGGAACGGCGACGGAAACGCTGGTCGCAGACTGAGTGGGACGTCGTCCATGCGGTAGACGGTGCCGCCCGTGTTGATCCCGTAGACTGAGGTCGTAAATGCAACTGTCGCAACCTTGGCGGTCTCGCTGAGTTTTGGGTCGAGCACGATCGACTTGATCCGCGCCAAATGCTCGCGAGCCGGTTGGCTGAAGTTCGACATCGGGTCAGAGGCGATGATCAGTGCGGCGTCCGCTTCGCCGCGTGCCAGCGTGTCGGAAGTGGTGAACTCGCCCGGATTGAAGCGGGGATAACCGCGGGCCAGGTTCACGCCGAAGGGGTATCCGGTGCTCCACGTGACAACGTTGTCGGCTCCCGTGACGTTGCCGTGGCCACGCATGGGTTTGGCGGTCCAGCGCGTGTACTTGTTCATGTCGCGAGCCAACGACAAGACCGCTTCGCTGTTGAGGTGTTTGCCACGAGTCATCGTCAGGCCCATGCCGAACAGGATGACGCCGAACTTCGCTCGCTTCATGCGGTCGACGACGTCCTTGAGCACCTCAAGCTTGATGCCCGTCTTCTCTTCGACGCTCAAGTCGATGTCGATTCCCTTGGCCAGTCCGCGCATGGCCCATGCCAGTTCGAAGTCGGACCGGGGCTTGATCTGCAAGAAGATGTCGGCGGCTTTCGCGCTCTTCGTCTTGCGAACATCAATGAGCACTGCCGTCCGGTCTTTGCGGCCGTTCGGCACGAACTCACCCTTGGGCATCAGGCTGTACTTCGTGAAGTGCCGAGGATGGCTCTCCGCCGGATTGCCGCCCCAAAAAATCAGAAAGTCGGCGCGGTTCTTGACTTCTCCTAGCGAACAGGTCACCTCGCCGACCGCTTGAAATGCCATGCCCGACGGTCCGTGGCAGACCGACGTTGTCGTATCGACCGTTCCGCCGATCCAATCTGTGATCGCTACCGCCACACGCTGTGCCTCGCAGGTTGTGTCCGATAGTCCGTAGGTGATCGGGAAGTCGGCGTTCGTCAGAATCTCGACGGCCGCTTCAATGGCTTCTTCGTAGGTGACCGGCCGGCCCTCGATCGTGGCCTGTGGACGATCCTCAACGTGGTGATTCAGAAACCATGCCTTACCGAGCACACAAGCATTCTTAGCCTTGGTGATCTTGTTGTTGTTCTCGACGGTCAACTCCATGTCGTCGCACACGCAGCCACAAAAGGTGCAGGTCGCGTCGGTGACGATCTTGGTCGACACAGCCGAGGTCGCTTCAGCAAGTGCAGTGCTCATGGGGATTCCTGACGATTTTGGATTTGACATTTGCTGACTCTAACGGATTCCATGTGCCAAAGGTTTTCAATTCTCAATTTCCCTGGCACGAACGAATTGCAGATTGGACAGCAAAATGGCCGTTGAAGTCGACATCGTCTACGAAGGGCAACTGCACTGTATCGCGACGCACGGACCGTCAAAAGCCACACTGGCGACCGATGCTCCCGTGGATAATCACGGCAAAGGTGAAAGCTTTTCACCGACCGATCTTGTCGCCGTAGCTCTCGGAACGTGCGTGATGACCGTCATGGGAATCGTGGCCGACAGGCATCAGCTCGATCTGTCGGGCACGCGTATCCACGTCACCAAAGAGATGATCCAGCAGCCGGTCCGTCGCATCGGCCGCCTGGCCGTGACAATCACGGTCCCGGCGGCGAAGGCGTCGCGGTTGTCAGCATCGGATCGCAGCAAACTCGAAGCCGCCGCTCATCACTGTCCTGTGCATCAGAGTTTGCATCCCGACATCGACGCGCCGATTGAGTTCGTATGGCAAACCTGACGCGCGTCGCGAATTTCACTTTCTGCCTAAGTAGACCCGCATTGAAGAGTCTGTAGCCACGCTCGCCAAGAGCGTAGGTTTTCCGCGAATTCCCCCACGCTCTTGGCGAGCGTGGCTACCCAGAGATCAATGCGGGGCCGCCTAGTCCTCAAACAAGCGAGGTCGCAGTTGTGGGGCAGGTTACAAGCCTGCCCCACGAGTTCGCTTGTTTGAGGCCTAGTTTTGAACCGTAGGATGGGTCGAGTCATCGAGACCCACCAAAACACTCG
>JAYVSP010000316.1:0-9327 GCA_043775215.1 Planctomyces sp.
CTGACACTAACGGTGATCCAATCACCGCCATATTGCTGACGAGTCCAAGCAACGGAACGTTGACATTCAATTCCAATGGCTCGTTCACATTCACGCCAAGCGGAACTTATGTGGGCACCGTTAACTTCTCTTATCAAGTCAGCGACGGAATCAGTAATAGCATCACAGTGAATACCTCAATTATGATTTCGAATATGTCTCCATATTTTGACGGGTCGATGGGAATGGCGACGTTAAGTGAAGGCGACCTTTGGGATGGAGACGTCCTGGCAACAATTGCCGCCACTGATCCCAACACTGATTCACTAAGCTATTCGAGTCCAACCAACTTAGCAGATCTGGGGATCACGCTGCAGCCCGTCGTGTTAAGTGACGGTCGTAATGCCGTACAAATCGTTGCGAGCGACAGCGTTAAACTCTGAAAAAAAGTTCTTGATAACCCGGCAACAACTCTGGAGATTCGGGCGTTCGATGGATGGGAACAGGCTTCAAAACTGCTCGGCTTTGTTTCGTCATCCGACAAAGGTGGAGCAGGTGTCCCACCGCTAGCCTGGAGCGCCATTCCCGGCTACCCAGCCGCACTCCCAGCAGCTGGAAAGGTGAATGTAATTGTCGCGGTTCGCGGAAAACATTCATTTATCATTCTTTTGGATTCTGCTGGAGAAAGTCGTTGCTGGTCTGGCGCTCCGGACGGTGGAAAGTTGATGGTTGATACGGGGCTGCTTGGAACGTACGAGGCGTACAATCCCGCAAAGATGAGTTTTCAGATCATTCCAGGCGAATATGATCGAGTTGCGATGGAATTAAGTTTTACTTTATCCAGGGCGGCAATCAACGCGGCGGCGAAGCCATACGATCTTACATCTAATAATTGTCACTGTGTTTCGTCCTATCTGTTAAGCAACTTTGGAATCACTCCGCCTGCCACAGCCGATTCTGCTGGCAAGATTGGCTTGTCGCTCGGATGGAAAAAGAAGCCGGATGGGGTGCCATAATGAATGACAAAATAAGCAGGCTGACGCAAAAGCGATATGTAGGCCTCGTCTCCGTCGTAGTGGTTGTGATTGGATTGTCGTGGTGGGGATTCAGAGCATGGCGGCAATATACAATTCGTGGGCAGCTTTATGCTTTGCGACAATCGCTTCTGGCATTGAAGCCTGATAATTATGGCCGTTTTCGTTATGACCTGGTTGAACAAATCGTTATGGTTGAACGGCTTAAACAAGAGGGGGCGCCAGTCGAGACAGCCGAGTGCTTGGGACGATTACACTTAAGCTCAAACCAACTGTGCCGTGGTTCCGCAACGCTCCTTCTTCTGGATCTCAACGAAGCGGCTACGCTTGCTCTTCCAGTTCTAAAACAGACCGCGTCTAACGCCGACCTTGACGAGAGCGTTCGAAATGACGCATCGCGGGCAATCGAAATGATTTTTGATATGCTCTGTGGTCGAGTACAGAAAACGATGCGGCGGACGCCAACGATCCCGGACGAATCGAACGATGCGCAGGAAATAGGATCAGCAAATACGACGCGCGCTCCTTTTCCAACGCTGAAGCACTCGGACCCGAACAACCTTTCCACTAATACTAATCGTCGGTCAGCGTGTTTCGACGTCCGAGAAGTTTTCGATTGAACCACAAATGACGGCCAACAAGTCAGTCAACCCGACACGCCGCCGCAGCCGATTCGCGCTGTTGTGAGTCGAAAACGGCGTGCGGGTTACTTTGGACGTTGGCCGAACTCGGCACCAAACCGCAATGAACCGCAAGTCCACCGCGCGCTCCATGTGTTGTTCCGTTCGATTCCGTTTCCCGTGACCACTTGTCTTCGATCTCTCAATTCCGCAAAGGAGTCTTTATGCGATCCAGTTCATGGTTGTCATCTCTCCGACAATTGAGTGTCCAACTCCTCAATCGCCAACGGCGTACTTCCCGCAAGCGCAGGGGAACCGCGAACGGTGTGCCAGCCGAGGTGGCAATTATTGAACCGTTGGAGTGCCGGTGTGTGTTGACGTCCACAGTGTCATTGATGGGTGGGGGCGCTTTCTTCGAGGGAAACACTGGATCAACCGGTTCCTTTTTTGCCTATGTGATGCCTATGTCGTCCACTCCGATCACAGTCAACTATTCGGTGACTGGTGCGGCGGTGAACTCGGCGGATTTCTTCGGACCGATGTCCGCCAGCGCACTGCTGCTGTGCAGCAGGCAGTTGATGCCAGCGTCGCATTAGCTCGAATGAAGGACTCGCAAGACGATTATCGGGCGGAGGTTTCAGTAACTGTTACTCCTTGGAATGGTCCGGATGGCGTTGGTATCTTTATTCCTGATGCAAATGAGCCGGACCCGGCCTTGGCCGGAGACTGGGCGAAACACTGGGCTATCATTCCACAAAACCACATCCGTTTTGCAACCAGTCTTGCCGGTGCATACGGATGGACGAAGGCGCTCAATGATCCTGAAATCATGATCGGTGCGAACGCACTGACTTCGACGATCATTCACGAAATCGCCCATTCCGTTGGAATTGATCATAATACCACGTCAAATCAACACATCATGTGGGGGACGGGGTTGCCTGGGCAAAACAAGCTCCTTCAATCCGAAGCCAATACACTTTCTGGGTTGTGATCGGGAGGACATTCCATGAGCACGAATTACTGGATTATCACGGCAACTGGTCTCGCGGCTGTGTTAACCGCGATTGCTTGGGATCGAGTGCCGTCGCCAGCGACATTAAATCCAATTGTTCCGTCGCCTGTACCCGCGCTTCGAGCAAAGCAAGCTGTTCCACAACTGACCGTGGAGGAAACAATCGGCGCAGTCTTCACCTTCGGTGAAACGCGCCTTTATCGGTGGGCTAATCCTGATGCGAAAGTAGAGTTGTTTCGACTTCTTGATGAAGAGGTGGAAGACATGGGACATCAAGTTCCGATTGTTCAAATGATTGGATACATCGGAGACGAAAAAGATGCCGTGAAGCTCTGCGACATACTCAAAGGATATCGAGGCATTCTTTTTGAGTCCCGCCGATGTCATCCCGATGTTGCGATCTCAATTTTCAACGGTTTAGGGTTGATGTCGCGCCGAGGTGTGCCAGGAGCCGATGAAATCATTCGCGAGATGTTGTCGCCCGATTATTGGAAAGACACGTTCAAGTGGCATCCACCCGACCTAAAGGCAATGCCCCTCAGCGCGGAATTGGAATCAGTGAATTGGGCGCTCTGGGCTTATGCCATTTCGGGACAAGACGATCTTTCCGAAATTCGACAGTCAATCTTGATGCGTATCGAAGATGAGAAGGTCAGGGATTACATGGCTTGGCGTTGTGACCTCACTCGAATGAAAGCGGAAATCCAAAGACTGCACGCTGAGGAAGTGAAGATTCCGACTGAATCCGAACGTCAGTTTCTTCGCAGACTGTACAACGAACGTGATTCTGTATGGCCGAGGATCAAAAAGTTACCCGAAGCGGAAGCCGAATTCCGTCGAAAGCACATTTTACGTCGCGGCCCCGATTTGCCACCAATCGAAGCCGCAAAGCCCTGACAGAGTTTCGGTTACTCATCGCCACCGTTCAACACAAAACGGAGTCTGACGGCTTGACTGCGAGTTGATCGTCAGTGGCGTCTGTAGGCGCAACAAAACGAGCACCAATCTGCAGGTGCTCTGTCGGCGAATTGAAAGCGATTCGTAGTACGAAAGGTCATTGAACCGCAAGACACAAAACGGCCAACAAGTCGGTCAACCCGACATGGACAAGGCGGCGGTTTGGAGCCGCTCATCGTTTCTGGCTTCGTTGAATGTCAGTCGTTCAACAGGCCGCCTTGTCCGTGCGGGTTACCTTTGGCGTTGAACTAAACAACTGCGCAGTGAACGCGTAATGGCCCATGACGACGGGGGAAGCGGATTCGCCTGTCTGGCCGAAGCTGAGCATGCCTGTTGTCGAACGTGCTGCTGTTGTCGGCCGCGTGAGCGTCTGAGTCCACGAGTGGTTCTTCTGCGCGGCTCCGGAAGTTGCTGGCTGCCACTTCGCTGTTGCCCCGCCCCGATCGCTGGTGCTCCGCGCCGATCGTTGCCCCGCACGCCGGTTCCCTTTCTGACGCTCATCACCAGTTGCTTGGCCGGAAGCGGCGCCCCTACCACCGGCGTGAAGTTTGGGCAGCCCGTATAATCGTCATAATTAGCACTGGCGCGCTCCTGCTGCGCTGCGCATGCTGGCTCGGAGTGGAACTGTTGGCACCTTTCACTCGGAGCAACTCTGATGACCCCGTTACGACAACGTATGACTGACGATTTGACACTGCTGAACCGTTCGCCGCGGACGATTCAGACCTACATCTCTCACGTGGCGGCGTTCGCGCGGTACATTGGCCGCTCGCCGGAGCAGCTCGGGCCGGAGGAGATTCGCCGCTATCAATTGTATTTGATTCAGGAGAAGCACACGGGCTGGTCCAACTTCAACCAGGCGGTGTGCTCAGTCAGATGTTCCGCGACAAGTTCCTGGTGGGATTGCGCACCTTGGCCACGGCGGGCGAATGGCGCTGGCCGTCGTCGTCCGCGGGAGCGGCGAACGCGGACGCGGACGCGGCGAAGTCAGGTGCGCTCGGCGCGGGTCTCCTGACCCCGCCTGCGCTCGGCGCGGGTCTCCTGACCCCGCCGCTGTACGCGACCGTAGGTCTCCCCGGATCGTCGGAGACCTGCGGTCATCGAAGTGCGGGGTCAACGCTCCCGCTGTGTCCCGACCTCGCTCCCGCACCGCCCGAGAGTCACCCGCAACCACCGCCATCGCACCGCGCCACGAGTTCGCCACGGACTCCAGTCCCCCACGCGTCCGCTGGCACCGAACTTCCCGACAATCTGTCGACTGGACACTAGGCGCCCGTCGCACCGGCGATACCATGCTGCCGGCGCGCCATCACAGGCCGCTGGCGTCAAGCCATGGCCGATTGAAACCCCCAGAGATCGTCCCCCGCCGGCTCCGCCGTTAAGTTCAACGCGGATTCTATGCGACGTGCTCGGCATACCGTTTGAACCACTCCACCGGTTCCGCCACGAGCACGTCGCATAGAATCCATTTCGTTTGGGCCGCATCACGGCATCCTGCCTCTCGCGTCCTGTCTTCGGTTGGCGGCATCCTTGCCGCCAATGCAATCGGCTTCCCAATTTCCTCCCGCGCGGCTTGAACTTCGTCCGCACTTGTTTGATCATGGCATGGACACCGACTACATCGTTTCCCTGACCGCACCAAGGCACGGATGCCCATGTCGAAACAACCCGCCATTTCACTTGATGACCAACTCAAGCAGGTCTTACGCGCCTACCGAGATTCATTTTCGAGCAAAACATACAGCGAAGAGAATGACGACTGCGATCTATTGATGGATGTCTTCGGAATCAGCCCGAGCCTCAAGCGTGAAAACCGCCAGTATTGGGGTCGCGAATTGGGAATGTGTTGGCAGTTGCTCGTGACTCAAGTTTTATCTCACGCGTGTCGCGACTACGCACCGGCTCTTCGCGTGGGCGATGATGAACCGTGTGATTGTTGCGTCGGCACGGACGCCATCGACACAAAGTATCGAATTGGCTCCGGCGATTCAGGAACGCTCAAGAAGTTCAAATCTTACGGAAAGCTCCTCACGCAACGCGGACTTCGACCAGTTCTCTTGATCGTGAGCGAGGACAACTTGAATGGCCATGCGTCAACTTAACTTCATAGGTCGTGCCGAGACATCTCCGACCTGAAAAAGACTCCCGACCCCTTCGGCCACCCCTCATAGAGGACGCGGTGTGCCGCGATGTAATCCAAAACGTAAGCGAGGGCGAACTGTGACGATGCCCTCGCTTACGCTTCGGGTTATCGGGCCACGAATCATCCAAGCTAGCCCCGCGGTCTGTAAGAGAACCGAGCGCTAGTAACGCGTAACGGCTGATTTTACGACAGTAGTTTATTGGTCGGTCCTTGCAGAATCCGGCGTGGAATGTGGCGGGCGAGCATTTCGGCCTCGGCGAAGATCGCCGGCGTGCCTCCGGTGTGAATGAACACTATGTCTTGATCCGCGTGAAATTGGCCTGCGCGGATATTCGAGATCAGTCCAGCCAGTGCCTTCGCAGTGTAGACATGTTCGACCAAGATCCCTTCAGTCCGCGCCAGCAGGGTCAGCGCTTCCAGTCCCGCGTCCGAAGAGGCTCCGTAGCCGGGACCGAAGTGCGTCTCGTCGAAGCGCACCTCCTCCGGTGATAATCGCGTTTCGAGGCCGGCGAGTTCAGCCGCTCGATTGGCCGTTGCCGCCAGTTCTTCGCGGCTGTTCCACGGCCAGATCATCGGTGCAATGCTCGTCACGGGGAACCGAACTCCCAACGCTTTTGCCCCCAGTGCGACACCCGCTCCCGTCGAACCGGCGGAGGAAACGTAAACGGCTGCCGGTTCAAAACCTGTTGTTGTCGATTGCTCGACAATCTCGGCCATGCAGATTGCGTAACTCAGTGCCGCGAGCGGCAGAACTACCGGACGATCCCACAAGTAAACCTGGCGGCCTTGCGAGCGAAACCGCTCCGCAACTGCGGCAATGCGGCGGTCGAGTGCCGGACCGATCGACTCTTCGACAATTTCAATGCTCGCGCCGACAATTTGGTCGAGCAATAAGTTTCCCTGCACGATGTCTGGCCCCGATGCCGGCCGGCCGCGACCGAGCACCAGATGGATATCGAGCCCGACTTTTGCGCACGCGGCGGCCGTTTGACGGCAGTTGTTGCTCTGAACTCCCGCGCCCCAGACGACCAAGTCCGCTCCCTTCGCCAGCGCGTCGGCGATCAAGAATTCATTGTGCCGTGCCTTATTTCCGCCGAAGAGCAACCCGGTGCAGTCGTCTCGCTTGATCCACACGCGCGGACCATCAGCACGGACTGCTTTGCTGAATCGAGGCAATATTTCCAAGGGAGTCGGCAAGTGCGCCAACGGAGTTCGCGGCACGCGAGCGATTCGGGAACGCAGTTCATCCGTGGTGAGAGTCGGCATTGTGTCTCCTTACTCGCTTGAGTCTTTCAATCGCGTCGGCCTGAACATCAAAGAATTGGTCATTGGCTATTGGTCGTTGATCATTGGTCATTTTGCTTGGCGGATGACCAATGACCATTTTCTTCCAATCTTCACGAACCTTCGTACTGGCTGCCGAGCCACTCGAATGGACGGAGTGTCTGGCCGCCGAAGTCATATTCCGACTGCAGAGCATACGCGGTCAGAATGAGAAGGTCATCGCTGTTCGCGGTCGAGACGGTGTCGGCCTCGACCGTGGCACTGCCAGTGCGCGCGGCAAGTACATCGTTGCCCAGACCGCCGTCCAGATGATCGGCGCTCGATCCGCCGACCAATGTGTCGTCACCGTCTTGGCCTTGCAGCAGATCTTGACCGAGCGAGCCGGCCAAGCGGTCATTGCCGGCACCTCCTCGCAGTGTGTCGTTGCCGAAACCGCCCAGCAGAATGTCGTCGCCGTCGCCTCCATCCAGGCTGTCGGCTCCAGCACCACCGTCGAGCACATCCGCGCTGTGACCTCCTTTGAGCACATCATTTCCGTCGCCGCCGAGAAGCAGCACTGACGCCGTCGCGGCGGAGGCATCTAGCAAATCGTCTCCCGCGCCGCCGTTGAGCGTCATTGATGACGTACCGGTCACGTTGGTGAACGAATCTTTGTTGAGTCCGCCGGACAGGCTCTCGAACGAGTCCCACGTCAGCACGCGCGACGCCGAGACGTTCTTGTATTGCTTGCCCGCAACGTCCCAAGCTGACATCACTCCGAGTCCGGTGAGCGTGTCGTTGCCATTACTCCCTTTCACCGCGTCGATGCTGACGAAGCTTGCGCCGGATGCGTTCTCGCGCGCTCCGAATCCGGTTGCCAAGCTGCTGGTCAGCGTCACAGAGCGATTCGTCGATGAGTTTGACAAATCCACACAGTCCGTCCCAGTACCGCCGTCGAACAGCGTTCCGAACAGCGCATCATCGAAGACTTGCAGCGTATCGTTCCCGCCCCCGCCTGACAGTGTTTCAATGTCTCTGAACGTCACGCCATTTAGGCCACTCACTTGGATGCCGGCCGACGTCGCTTGAAACAGATCGGGTAATGCATTCGAGCCGATGAGCTTGTCATTGCCAGCGCCGCCGGTCACCACTTCAAAACCGGACGCGAAAATTCCGTTGACCTTCAATGTTCCCAGTGGGTCGACCGTGAACGTGTCGATGCCGGCGCCGCCCGTGAGCGTGTCGATGAAATCAGCAGCCCCAGCATCCAGCAATTCGATCGACTTGAATGTCACTCCGTCCCAGCCGAGCACATTGACGCCGGCTGACAGCGCGATGAATGTCTCGGCCGCTGTGTCCGTCCCTTGCAGGCGATCCGAGCCCGCGCCGCCGGAGACGATTTCAAATCCTTGCAGACCGATCCCTCTCAAAGTCACCACACCCGGTGCCCCGATTTGGAATAGGTCACTTCCCGTCGTGCCGTTGAATGTGTCGATCTTCAGGCCATCGCCCCCTGCGAGCGACTCAAAGCTGTCGAACTTCGTGGTCCATTGCGAGACTGTGACGCCGGTCAGCCCGGCGGTGAACGTTTCGGCCACAGTGTCCGAACCTCGCAGCCGATCGTTGCCGCCGCCGCCAGAAACTATTTCAAAACCCTGCATCGACACGCCATTGAACAGCAATGAGCCGAGCGCTCCTAGAAGGCACATGTCATCTTCCGCGCCGCCGGAGACCGAATCCGAAAGGGCTCCACTTCCGCCCGACACTTTTTCAAAACCGCTGAAGGACAGCGCGGTCGAATTCACCCTGACGGTTCCGTTCGCCGACACCGTGAAGCGATCCGCCAAGCTGGAGCCCACGAGCAAATCCGCGATTCCACCGCCAAAGATCGTTTCTACTTCACTGACGAGAGGCAACAGCGGCGCACCGGTTGTCGTCAGCGTCCAAGTTCCGACGAATCGCAACGAGTCATTGTCCGCGCCCCCGTTCAGAATGTTCATGCCGACGACGTCATCCAGCAGGTCATTGCCCGCTTGACCCAGCAGCGAATCATTTCCACCACCACCGATCAAAGTGTCATCGCCGTTTTCTCCGCAGAGATTGTCGGTCCCGCTGCCGCCGTGCAATTCGTCGTTGCCGTCCCCGCCCAGCAACGTGATCGCGACTGTCATCGCCGACGCATCGATCAAGTCAGCCCCCGCACCGCCACTCAATGTAATCGCGGCCAGTGTCCGCACATTCGCGAACGAATCTCGTTCCGCACCACCCGTCAGTGCCTCGAAACTATTCCATGTCAATCGGCGGCCAGTCGCGATC
>JAYVSP010000317.1:0-4821 GCA_043775215.1 Planctomyces sp.
CGAACTGGCATTGACTGTCTTCGTGAGCGGCACGGCAATAGCGGCCGGTGATTGCCGAGAACCGGCGATTAGCGCCGTACTGCTCACAAGTCTCCATACCGCGGCCACGAACAAACCGAGCGGAACTAACCAGGTCGCGTGCCTCGCCCCCGACCACCAAACCGAGGCCATGTTAGCCGCAAACGCTAATCCAGTTGTCAATGCCAGGCTGCCGACAGCACTCAGAAAACCGTTCTCAACATTGTCGGCGCATTCGTCCTTCAAGGTCACAAACAGAAACAGCCACACGGGCAGCCATAGAAGTGCGATCCCTCGCACTGCGGTCCACACATCCGACAGCCCCCACACCTTTCCCGCCGCGATGTAAACTACCAGTAAGATCGCTGACACGAGAACCAAAGCATTTGCGTTCAGAGTTTGCATGCCCTGCGGTGGATCGGTGGAGGCAGTCTTCATCAAAATCGGACCTTCGTGGCGAGAATCCGTCAAACCCAAGTTGCCAACCCACTAATCGAGCGGGCAGCAATATTCAGCATTCTGATCGGCCCCTTGATCTGGGAACGATTTCGCAAGTGGCGGAAATTCACCAGAAAACGCAGTTCGATCAGGAACAGGCCCGCAACAATTGGAATCTCGTGTATCTTACTAAATTACTAAACACTACGCACCCAAAAGGGTAAAAGCTTTGTTTTCTTGAGAAGGTTTTTGGCTGCGATTTCGCTAAGCTCTTGTGTGGTTCCAAATCAGGACACTCAGCCAACTCGTGAGCACGACGCACGCGGCACCGAACAATTGCAGTCCTCGTGCAAAGCTGGTTGGTTCATAGCGGAACACCAAACTGTTGGTTCCGGCCGGTAATTCGACACCGCGTAGGGCGTGATTGGCATGCAGAATCGGCACTGGGTGAGAATTGAGATACGCTCGCCAGCCAGCGTCCCACCGATCTGCCAAGACCAAAAGTCCAGGAGTTTGCATCTCCGCTTGGACGGTGATTTCTTCGGGCTCTTCGCGAATGATCGTGGCCGCGCCTTGGCATCGCGGTGGCAAATTCGGCAACGGTTGGTCCACAAACGCGACCTTCCGGGGGACAAAGTCGGCAGCGCCTAGCCGTTTCAAACGGATCCCGGCATAACGAATAACCTCGACTTGCTCTGGGACAAAAACGCGCGGCAACACGTCGGCATTCTCCCATACCCAATAATCTGCCTCTTGTAAGTACGGTTTCACGCCTGATGGCGGACTGCCGCGAAAAACCAAATACCGAACGTTGAGCAAACTCAAAAGTGGAGGTGACTGCAAACCGTTTGCGCTCATTTTCAATTGCGGCACGAACCACTGCGTGCGCGCATAGATGGGCGATGCAAAGTTGGGGGCTTTGACCTTTTCGAGGAGTTGCACATAATCGAGCGGGTCAACCGCGTCATATCCGCGCACATCCTGAAGTCCATAGATCATGTTCAAGTTGGCTGGAAGACATCTGACTCCCAAAATGCGGCCCGGCGGTGCTGCCCGGAGTTTCTCAAACACCGGCAAACGAGGATAGTACAGGGTTGGGTCACATTGTGGGTTGAGGTCGTGCCCGAACCAGAAAAGCTCAAGGACCATCATTCCTCCCAATAGCACGCCGAATTGTTTGCTCGATCCACAGCGTGCCGTCACTAGCCGCCATCCCCCTAAGCCCAAACCGCACAGCAACAGTCCGTAGAGATAATAATCGCGAAAGCCGCTTTGAATTTCAGCCACGATGTCGGGGTTAATCCCAGGTTTCTGCGCCAGCCGGGCAACTGGTCCAGGTAGCCGCAACACAAAGTATCCGCACCAGATTCCCAGGATGACCAACAAGAGCACCGGCCCAGCGAACCAGCGTCGCCGTTCCGGCCAACCGGCCCACAATTCCTCAAGGCCAATGACCGAAAGGGCTGTGCCTGCGAATGCCGTCACGAGAACGAATCGATTCCAGGACATGAAATTCAACCCAGGTAACCGCAGAACATGTACTAGCCCAGGGACATTCAGCGTCCATCCGAGCGAGATCGCTCCCAACATTGTCCAGAACCAAACCGCAGCGCGTCGCCGTCGATTGCACCAAGCCAACGGCGCGGCGAGCAGCACGGCAAACAAACCGGAATAGCCACCCGCGGCACTTTCCAACAGATTCCCATTTTGCAAGTACGCTGACTTGCTTTGAGTGTTTCCCTCGAATAGTGGCAATAAAATCTGGGGTACGGCTCGGATGCCTGTCGGCGGACGCTCTTCGGCCCCCGCACCACGCTCGGCGATCCGCATGCCGGTTTGAGCATACTCAACCAACGGTAATAAATAGGGCATGGACAACAGAAAGCCCAACGACCAGCCAGCCACGAGTACGATCACCGCACTCCAACCGCGCCGCAAAACATCGTGGCCATGCTCTTGCCACAGTGCGAAAATGCCAGACGCCAGCAGGACCAGCCCAGCGAAGTCCACTTGGCAACTGACAATCAGCAGACAAGTGACTGCCGCCAACACTATGCCCCCCCAGCCACGTGGTCGCTTGATGACGCGGTCTGTGACACAGAGCAACCACGGTAATCCCGCCGTCGCATAGGTCGAAACATAGCCCTGCCAGAGCATGGAAAATCCGCTGAGCGGATAACACCATGCTCCGAACGCTGCCGGCCAAAATCCAACGTGTAACACCTGGCGGAAGAACCAATATGCTCCCAGGCCGGCGACCACGGTTTTCGCCAATTGCAACCATGCCAGCGTCATCGGTGTGGGAAAAAGACAGTACAGCAGGCTATGTGGCGAGTACTTCGGCCAACTAACGAAAGGCGCACCGCAATTGATGTTCGGATTCCAAAGCGGCAACCGCCCGGCATGCATCTCGCGAGCCGCGAATTGGCGCTCGGGTTCGTTATGCAACACTAAATCCGACAATACAATGTTATGCGTGCCCGCATCAATGAACGCGCGGAATTCCGGCGTTTGGGGGATGCAAACCAAATCCCGCGTCAGAATATCCACAGGCAACAGCACGCGCCGGCCGATCAGAGACGGCCAGAAAATAAGTATTTGAGGCAACAGCAGACCGGCCAATAGAATCACGACGCCCCAACGCTTATTGCGCCAAACGACTGCGGGCTTTGCGAAAACCGTTTGGGCCGCTGTGAAACCTGGCAAACTGTCGGTCATTTCGCACCCAAAATTGCGCTCCTCAGAGCAAATTGGCAACTGTAGTTCTTGATGCTGTATCGGGTGGATTCTCAGCGGATCACGAAATCGCCACCGCCCCAGACCATCGAAAACCTTAGCTCGCTACAGTAAGCTATCTCCAGGCATTCTCCAAGCAAATGGCTCCAGAAAAACCACCAAGAATAGCTTCGTTCGACCGTCTTGCCGCGAAAGAGGATGCGATTTTGAATAATCCGATGCGTGCTTTTCTGCTGGCGATGCTGACGCTTGGTGCGTTCTGGCCTGTCTTCGACTGCGAGTTCCTTGTTTACGACGATCCTATGTATGTGACGGACTGTGTGTTCGTTCGCCAAGGATTGTCCTGGCACAATGTCGGGTGGGCGATGACGGCGTTCGTGGCGGCGAGTTGGCATCCGCTGACGTGTCTGTCGCTGATGTTGGATCGGGATTTGTATGGACTAAGTCCAACTGCCTTTCACGCGACCAATCTGGCCTGGCACATTGTCAATACGCTGCTGTTGTTTCACTTGTTGATTCGTATGGCCCCCAATTGGCCTTGGCGGGCATTTGTTGTGGCGTTGTTGTTCGCGGTGCATCCTCTGCATGTAGAGTCTGTCGCGTGGGTGTCTGAGCGGAAGGATGTCCTGTTCACCGCATTCGGCCTGCTGGCACTGCACGCCTATGTCAGTTATGCGCATGGGTCGCGGCAAGCCTATTGGTGGAGTGTTTTACTTCTATTGCTCAGCCTCATGTCTAAGTCCATGTTGTTGACATTTCCGTTTTTACTACTATTGCTGGACTATTAGCCGCTCTGTCGAGTCGCATGTAATACATTACATCATTCCGAGATGAATCTCATTCCCTCTGCCGCGTGCTCCCTCAATGCCCCACCAAAGACGTTCGTCACACGACCGACGATTCTACTCCCGCCCAGAATGACTTCGCGAACTTGGCCGCAGTTGGTTCTGGAGAAATGGCCGATGTTTGTCGTTGTTTTGAGTGTGTCGATCACGGCCTTGCTGGCACAATCAAAAGGAGGATCGGTTGCGTCGCTTCAGGCTATCGGCTTTCCGGTTCGCATCACAAACGCCGTGCTTGCCTATGGTTTGTACCTGTGGGACACGGTATGGCCGACGGGCCTCACAGTCATTTATCGGCATCCGCTCGCTCGAATTTCGTTCGTCGAGGCGGGCGTCGCGCTCGTCATCCTGTTAGCCGTGAGCGCCGTGTTGTTTCGATTTCGTCGGCGTTTGTCGGCGGCCTGGGTCGGGTGGTGCTGGTTTCTCGGTACGCTCGTACCGGTGATTGGAATTGTCCAGATCGGAATGCAGCAACGAGCCGATCGCTACACATACTTCCCCTTGATCGGATTGTTCTGGGGTGTGGTCTGGTGTGTCGGGGAAATTCTGGCTTGTAGCGATCGATGGCGGACTGTGTTGTCTGCCGTGACAACGCTGGTGCTGGCAAGCCTTTTGATCGCCACTCATGCTCAGGTTGAGTATTGGAAGACCAGCCAAACTTTGTTTGAGCACGCGCTTCAGGTCGAACCGTAGCCGTCCATTGTAGCGACGAGGATTTCGGAGTGCGCAGCATGAAGCGTGCTGCGAGTTGGCAGTTGTCGAGAGGTGGAACGGGGGCGACTGGACG
>JAYVSP010000318.1:0-10870 GCA_043775215.1 Planctomyces sp.
GCAATCGCCTCGAACAGCGGCTGATCGGAAGGTGTCGCATTGTTGACCGACTGGCTCATCATCGGGCGATTCACGGAAAGGTTCGGTGAGATTGATAAAGGAGAAAAGAAGTAGAAAAGGGGACGCAGCCGGGACGCAGCCAATACTGTTCGGCAGAAAGCGAAAAGGGGACGCAGCTCGGGATGCAGCTCTTTTAGCCGTTCGCCTCGTCGCGACCAAGCACAATCGGTTCGCCGGGCAGTTCGAGAAGCAAAAAGGGGACGCAGCGTCTGGTCTCATTGAGCACCAGTCATTGAGTCCGCCTCAAAAAGCGACCTCGCTGCAAGCGGGCCTGACGTTGAACACCGCCGGGGTGACGGCGGCGGTTCGGCCATCAGATTACGACCCGTGAAACTTGCGATTGTCGCGGTTTCTCAGCGACTGGAAGTTCCCGACCTCCGCCGACCTTTGGTTGCGCGTGGCGAGGCTGGCTTCTTCTTTTCCATCTTCTCCAGCGGTCGCTCAACCAACGCTTTGACTTCTCGAAGTTTTTCCAAAGTGAGCTTCTCGACATAACGCGATGAGGGGATATCGGCGAGGACTCGATCTTCCGAGTCGCGAATCATTTCGGCTAATGTTTGAGGCATGTCAGGTTCTCCGTGATACTTTTTCAACAATTCTTCAAGGACAGAACTCAACTCATGGATGTCACAACGGAATCGAGGGCGTTTGACGGGCAAGAGTGCCCGTCAAACGAATTTGTTCTCGCCGTCAAGCCGTCGCGGTCAGACTGGCGAAGATTGTTCCGCCGAGGTAGCCCGCTTCCGAACCGAGTGACTCTTCCAGACGCAGCAATTGGTTGTATTTGGCCAGCCGCTCGCTGCGCGCGACCGAGCCGACTTTCAACTGACCCGCGCCGGTGGCGACGACTAAATCGGCGATTGTCGTGTCTTCTGTCTCGCCACTGCGCGCGGAGATGATCGGCCAATAGCCGCTGCCGATCGCCAACTTCAACGTCTCCAGCGTTTCGCTCAGCGTGCCGATTTGATTCAGCTTGATCAACACCGCGTTGGCCGCTTGCAGTTCGAGGCCCTCGCGAAGCCGTGCAGAATTAGTGACGAACAGGTCGTCGCCGATAAGTTGCACTCCGCCGCCGAGTCGGTCGGTGATTTCCCGCCAGCCGTCCCAGTCGTCTTCGGCCAACGGGTCTTCCAGACTGATGATCGGATATTGCTCGACCCAGCATTGCAGCAGGTCAATCAATTCCTCCGCGACAAGTGGCTGGGGCGACACGCTGGGCAAGTGGTATTTGCCGTCTTGGAAGAAGTGCGTGCTCGCGACATCCAGCCCGATGGAGATGTCAGTACCGGGACACAATCCCGACTGCTCGATCGCTTCGACGATGAGTTCAATCGCCTCTTGGTTGCTGCGCAGCTTCGGGCCATAACCTCCCTCATCACCGACCAGCACCCCTTCATGGCCGCGCTGCGTCAGTACTCGGCCCAGTCGCCCATATACAGTGACGACCCATTCGAACGCCTGCGAGTACGATGTGGCTCCGACCGGCAAAATCAAGAAGTCCTGAAACTCCAACTGCCGTCCGGCGTGCAGTCCGCCGGAAATCATGTTGACCATCGGCAGCGGCAACAACAGGCGGCTGCCGAGTTCGCTCGTGCAGTTTTCGTGGGACAGGTTTTCAACCTGCCCAGTGTCATCGCTTGGACGAGTGTCGGACAGGTTGGAAACCTGCCCCACGGGAGTTTGCCAGATTTCGCGGAATCTTGCGACCGGCGAGAGGCCGCGTGCTTCGGCAGACGCATACGCGACGGCGAGCGATGTGCCGAGTATGGCATTCGCGCCGAGCCGCGACTTCTGCGGGGTGCCATCAAGCTCGATCAGTCGCCGGTCAATCCCGGCCTGATCGTTCGCATCCAGCCCGACGAGCGCCGCGGCGATTTCCGTTTGCACGTTCTTCACCGCTTGCCGCACGCCGAGTCCGTCCAACCGAGTCGCATCACGATCACGCAGTTCGACCGCTTCAAAACGTCCCGTACTGGCGCCGCTGGGCACGATCGCTCGACCAGGGCGAGCCCCCGCGCAAAACACTTCGACCTCAACAGTCGGCCGGCCGCGGCTGTCAAAAACTTCGCGGGCATGAACTCGTTCGATGGATGTGGTCATCGGCGCTGCACTCATTTCGGTTTCTTCTGCGGCGACTCTAAGTGGACCCGCATTGATCTCTGCGTAGCCACGCTCGCCAGAGCGTGGGGAATTCACGGAAAATCCCACGTTCTGGCGAACGTGGCTACCTAACCTTCTTTGCGGGTCCACTTAGCAAATCGGAGGCAGCCAGTAACTCACGCTCGCGAATTCGATCTGGATGATTCATCTGGAGTAATCGAATGGTCACGCGTCCAATGATTGTTCGGGATTCGATCCGTGCTTTCTCAAATAGAAAATGATTATGCCATCGTTGGCGGCGCGGGTGAAACAACCGAACGATCTTCCCGGTTACTGGATTGATAGACGTCAGGTCACTTCCTTTGAGTTTATTGCAAACAGTACAGGCCAAACACAGGTTGTCGAAAGTCGTCTCACCACCATGTTTTTCAGAGACTATGTGGTCCACCTCGTGCAGGGCGAATGTGATCGTTTCCGGAATTCCACAGTACTCACAGCGACCACCGGCCCGCTGACGAACGCGGCGACGGAGTTCGACCGGGACGTGGGATTGGCTCATGGTGGGCTCACGGCTGATTCAACTTCCGCGCGGCTTGTGCCTTGGCAAGGCGAACGATGTGTTCAATGTACTCATATTGCTTCCATTCGCGTTCTTCCGTGGGAGACAAGCCGACGGTCTGGTTCGTTCGCAGCAAATCGTCGATTCGCTCTTGCAATGTCCGAGACGGACGTAGCGCCAGTACTTGCTCCGCCGATGGCAATGAGGCCAAAGTTTCCAAAACTACATTGAGTCCATCGAACTGTTCGGCGTGAATCGTTCGAGCGCGATGCTGCTTCAAGCCTTGCGATAATACGTCCGGCCATTCTGCTTCGGAAAGTTCGCCAGCTTCAGCGGCGAGGTCGTCAGGAATCGTCAATGTCAGTTGCATAGCGGCCGATCCAAAAAAAGCGGCGGGACACAAGCCGACGAATTCTAACGTCTCTGCGGATTCTCGTGATCCCTAGTTTCGAAGGCGCCGCCATGCCGCATATCCGAAGTACGCCGGAACACCGAGGGCGATCAACGCCAGCGCGACGTGAGCCGAGAACGACTGTTGTTGATAGGCCGTCGGCAGAAACCACACATAAAAGGCGATAAACAGCAGCGGTGTGAACGGATAGCCGAGCACTCGGTAGGGGCGTTCCCATTCCGGATGCTTGTGGCGCAGCAGCATCATGCCAATCACCGTCAGCACTTGGAAGATGCTGGCCGAGAAGATGACATAGTCGGTCAACAGGTCAAACAGATTGATGCCCCTCAGGCCTTCGATGTTTCGTTGAGCGATCTCGAAGCCGATGACCATCACCGAGGCCATCGTGGCTTGCGTGCAGATGGCAATTGCGGGCGTGCGAAAGCGAGCGTGAACGCGGCCAAGTATCTCGAAGAAAGCGCCGTCCTGGCCCATCGCGTAGGCCACACGCGGACTGTGCATCAGGTTGCTGTTGATGGCTCCGAAAGCACTCAGCGAGATCACCAGCGATACGGCAGCGGCCGCGATCGCTCCGGCGTTCGGACCGAACACACTGAACTGCTTGTTGAGCATCACCGGCGCGGTGCTCATGCCGGCGTCTTTGAGTTCGGACATGCTGAGGACTCCGTGGTACGCGAGGTTTGCTCCCACGTAAACCGTCATCAAAATGCCGACCCCGCCAATCAGGGCTTTCGGGATATTGCGGCTGGGATTATGCACCTCGGCCGCGACGGGAGTGACCCCTTCCCAACCGTTGTAGGCCCACATCACAGCCATCATGACGGCGGCCAGTTGCGTGGTCAGAGTCTTCTCCAGCGGAACGATGTCGGTTGCGAAGTGGGCGAAATTCACTTCCGACTTTCCGATGGCCAGCAACAAAAACGGCACGACCGCGATCAGCGCGACGCTTCCCGCCTTGATGATGGTCGTCACGGCTTGCACGCTGCCGCCCCACAACGCTCCGCGCACGTTGATGAACGTGACAAACGCCAGCAACAACAACGCCCCTCCGACAACGATGACCGTATTCGGTGGTTGCAATACCTTGACTCGCGCTCCCGCCGCATGAGTAATTGCGGCCGTCCCGTCGACACCACGCTCGACAATGAGCGTATTGTTGACCGGAGTGGCAGTCATCTTTTCGGCGCCGACTTGGATCGTGAACGGCTCGGTCGTGGGAAATCCGGCGACGCTGTTGAGCGTCATGATCGTCTGCGTCGCGGTGAGGTCGCCCGACAGCAGTCCGGTTGGCGAAGGACTCAAGAGAACCGTCAGCGTGCCGACGATCGCCACCGACAACGCGCCGCACGAGGCGGGAGTCCCGAAAAAGAATTCACACCAGCCGAATAGAAACGCGACCGGGCGACCGTAGGCTTCTTTCAGATAGACGTACATGCCGCCGGCTCGCGGCAACATCGCGCCAAGCTCCGCAAAACACAACGCTCCCGCCAGACAGATCAGCCCGCCGCCGATCCAGCAGGCCACGATCAACGGAAATGAGCCGGCATCGCCGGCGATTTTGCCCGGCTTCAGAAAGATCCCCGAACCGATCGTGTTGCCCACCACCATCGCGATGGCAATGCCCAGACCGAGCACTCGCAGCAACTCCGGACGTGAGCCAGATTCCAATTCGTTCGGCGGGGCAGGGGGTGTAGATGACAACCGGCGACTCCAGGAGATGAGATTTTTCAAAGCTCACGACGGGCTGGCAAAGCATGTCGTCGCCGCGTTCTGCCGTCGAGTCTGAGCCATTTGTAAACAGCGTGACATCCTGTCGGAGCGCCTGTCTGCCCGCTACATTCCTCGCGGCGGCGAGAACGGCTCGGCGCATGGCGACTCACGGTGGCAGGCGGGTCTTGCGGGATGACCTCTTTTACATATCAATCGGCCGGGGTAGACCTTGGCTTGTATAACCAGGCGATGCAGCGGTTGCCGAGCCTCATGAAACGGACTCACACGCCGCGAGTCATCGATCTGCCGGACGGCTTTGCCGGACTGCTGCGGCTCGACGCGTCCAGATACACCGACCCGGTGCTCGCGTCCGGGACGGACGGCGTCGGTACCAAAGTGAAGGTCGCGATCCTCGCCCAAAAGTTTGATACGGTCGGCATCGACCTGGTGGCGATGTGCGTCAACGACGTGCTGTGTGTGGGGGCCGAGCCGCTCTTTTTTCTCGATTACTTGGCGCTCGGCAAGGACGATCCCGATCTGATCGCAACGCTGGTCGCGGGCGTTTCAGCCGGTTGCGTTCAGGCTCAATCGGCGCTGCTGGGCGGCGAGACAGCCATCATGCCCGATGTTTATCGGCCGGGCGATTTCGACATGGCGGGCTTCAGCGTTGGCGTGGTCGATCGCGCCAAGATCATCGACGGCAAAGCGGTTCGCCCTGGCGACATCGTGATCGGCATTGGCTCGACCGGCTTTCACTCCAATGGATACAGCTTGGTCCGCAAAGTGGTGTTCGATCACGCGAAGTTGTCGGTTGATGCCCACGTTGCCGAACTCGGCCAAACAGTGGGCGAGGCGCTGCTCGCGCCGACTCGCATCTACGTCAAGCCGGTGCGCGACATCTTGCAGTCTGCGGCCGACGGGACAATCCACGGCCTGTGCCACATCACCGGTGGCGGCCTGGAAGAGAACATTGAACGCATCCTGCCCGATAACGTGTGTGTCCGCATCGACACCTCATCGTGGCAACGCCTGCCGGTCTTCAACTGGCTGCAACGGCTGGGCAACATCGAGCGTGCCGAGATGTACCACGTCTTCAACATGGGCATCGGCTTCACGCTGATCGTCGCTCCCACCGTCGTCGACTCCGTCCGCGAGCAATTGACCGCGCAGCAACTGCCTAACTGGATCATCGGCGAGGTGACCGAAGGCCAACGCGGCGTTGTGCTGACGTAGGCGACTCGGATCGGCAAGCTTGCCTTTTCGGCTGGCGTCGGCCAGTTAGGGCTTGCCCGATCAGGATGTGGAGCGAGTGAGTTCATTCGTTCCGAAAAACATCGCGGTGATCGGCCTGGAGCCACGCATCCTCAACGACGTTTATTGCAACTCAGTGCAGTGACACTTCCGTTTGCTCGGCCGGTGTTTGAGGTGGCCTCGCACCTTTCGTGGGAATGGTTGCTGATCGCCGTCCTGTCCCTGACGCCGGTCACGGTCGTTGAATTCGGGAAACTGCTGCGAACCTATTTCGTGAGCGACAAGGCTTTGCTTCAGCCCAACGAGGTGTAGTTTCAAAGGCTGCCCGCAACACAACTGGCCCCATTCCTTTGTCCCCATTCACTTGCCAGTTCGCTGCCCTTTTTAGCGGCAAGGGAATGGGGGCAACGGAATTGAAGATCCCAGTGAAGAGTTGCCTCAGACCGAAGACTCTCCCGGCCCACGAAAACTTGTCTCAACTGCTACGACTTTCGGAAATGACGGAGTCCAGCGTCTCGATTCAAATCAAAATTTTCTTACGAAAACAAGATTGATGCGCCCGCCAAAAGTGGGATTGAAGGCGAACGGGCGGCGTGAGCCCTCTGGTTTTTCCGAGCGGTGAAAGCATCAGGAGCCTAAACGGCCCCCGCTCGCCGACTTTTGTCGGGCGCATCCCTTGACCCACCAGGAGATTCGGACACGTGATCGCTCGGTCATTTTGAGGGATTTCGCGAGTTCGGTCCACTCTCGAAGCGAGAGGCCGATTGAGTGGTATTTCACCCTACGGAATCGGATTATCGCGGGCAATTGCCAAGGTCCGCTTAATTCGCACTTCAGTTTCGTACCGCGCAATTCCGTTGCAACCGGCAGGTTTGGCGCAAAGGGACGCTTCCGCAGAGTCCGATTTAACTGAAGGTTCGGCATGATCGAATCGGTTCAACTTCGGCAACGCTGACGGATTGATGGAACATGAACGTATCGAACCCATTGTCATTTTGGGTGACCTCTCAAGCTCGCTGGTTGTGTGGACTGCTGGTTTTGGCGTGCCTCGCCACTTCCGGTTGCCGTATGCTCGGACAGAGCGAGCCTGTCTCTGAGCCGTCACCTGTTTCGGCACCGGCGAATTCTGCGGTTTCGCACGGCCGCTACGTCCAGACGGCGCAGGCGACCGAGTCCCGCTGCCGTGAGAACAATTGGGGCGTGAAACAGGTTGCCGCGACCAATTGCAACCCACGAGAACTCTGCAAGGTGACTCATCCGCGATACGTGGTCGAACCGCCAGACATTCTGTTGATCGAGGCGGTCAATAGTCTCCGAATGCCCGAGACTCCACTGCGTCCGGGTGAGACACTGATCGTCCGAGTGGCAAACACAATTCCGGTCGACCCGCAAGAGGCCGACGTCGCGAAGCAGTTCAAGCAAATTAACGGCGAGTTCGCGATCCAGACAGATGGCCTCATCGACTTCGGCCCGGAGTACGGCTATGTGTCCGTGATCGGGATGACGCTGCCTCAGGCGCGTCAGCAGATCGAAGAGCTACTGAAGAAAACGCTCATCAATCCCCAAGTCTATGTGAATGTTTTGGGCGACCAAGCGAAGCAGCACGTCGCCGGCGAGCATCTGGTGCGACCCGATGGCACCGTGTCGCTCGGCGTTTATGGCTGTGTCTATGTTTCCGGGCTGACGCTGGAGGAGACCAAGGCGAAATTGGAACAACATCTCGCAGCGCACATTTACCGGCCGGAAGTGAACGTGGACGTGTTGGCTTACAACAGCAAGATTTATTACGTGGTCACAGATGGAGCAGGAGCGGGCGAACAGGTCTTTCGTTTTCCCTGCACGGGTAATGAGACCATTCTGGATGCAGTCTCGCACATCAATGGATTGCCGTCGGTGGCCTCTAAGAAGCACATCTGGATTGCGCGACCGGCACCACCGGAATTGGGCCACGACCAAGTTTTGGATGTCGATTGGGACGGCATCGTGCGACGCGGCCAAACCGCCACGAACTATCAGATTTTGCCAGGGGATCGGGTCTATGTGCGTGCCGATCATATGGTGACGTTCGACACATTCATCGCGAAATTGACCGCTCCGGCGGAACGTGTTTTGGGCTTCGCACTGCTCGGCAACGGAACGGTTCGAGCCTTACAACGTGGCCGTTCGGCAAGCGGTGGCGGTGGTGGTGTGTTCTAATCTTCGGAAATGCCACTTAGGAGCGAATTATGACCTTCGTCAAATTCCCAAGGATTGAACCGCGGCGCGGACTGGGCTTCATTGCGCTGTCGATCTTGTTGTTTGGTTCGTTCGCCAACAGCGCATTGGCACAATCCTCGCGCTCTTCCATCTTTTCTTCGCCGAGCCGCAGCTTCGGCCGAGCACGCTCGCCGTTCACGTCACGCCCGACGTTCAGCCCTTATTTGAATCTGTTACGGCAAGGCGATCCCGTGCTGAATTACTACGGGCTGGTGCGGCCAGAGAAGGAATTCCGTGCGGCCAATGACGACATCCGCGCTGAGGTCGGCGATGTCGAACGGAAGCTGGAATCCTTTGAAGAACGAGAAGCGGGATCGAATTTGGGAGTGACCGGCCATCACGTCAAGTTCATGTCGGATCAACAGGGCGGGGCCGGCAGCGTCGGGCAAACATTGTCGGATCGAGAATCACGACTGGAAAACCTGCCGCCGAATCCAGGCAGCCGAATCGCTCCTTCTGGGCACGGGGCGTACTTCATCAACCACGGATCCTATTATCGGTTTCCCAATCGCGATCGGTAGCCAGCCACCGGTCCAGCGAACCCTTGGGCCACCCACGAAATAAGTCCAGCGGATTGGCATCACGGAAGGAATCATCATGAGTCGAAGGAGCTTTCGAGCATTCAGCGGAATCTCGCTGTTGAGCCTGTCGAGCTTGTTACCGATGACGGGACTTGCGGGCGATTTCCACAGCCCATTTCCCAGAAGAAATGACCGGCCGCGAATGATCCCCAATAGCTGCCAATTCGGTTTCTATGGGACCGGTTGGAGAGCTTGGCCGGAAGGCTGCGACTCCTGTCAGAGATGTGACCGCTCGCGAGACGTAATGTTGCCACCATTGCCAGTCGAGCCGATATCGCCATTTCCAACGATGTCGCCAGTTCAACAGGCACCAGCGCAGCCGATGCCAGTTCAACCGACGGCCCCTCAACAGACTCCAGTTCAACAGACTCCAGTTCAACAGACGGCCACTCAACAGACGGCCACTCAACAGACGCCAGTTCAACAGACGCCAGTTCAACCGATGCCCGAGGCCATGATTCCCTCGTCTGCTTATTGGGTCAATCAGCCAGCGATGGATTATGGACCTCATTCGCCGGCATCGGCTTATGGAGGATATTCGCCAAGTTCGGGTTACGGACCGTATTCGCAATCGAGGTATCCGCAATATCCACCACAGCCGAGCAATTCGTATCAGCAAATACCGCAGTTCCCGGCATCACAATTTCCGGTTCAAGTCATTTCGCCTTCAGCGACTCCGGTTCCGCCGCCGCCTCAGGCGAAGAGTCGTTTCAGGCCGCACTGGCCGGTGACGATGATGCCGGCGCCGCACAAAGACGCTCGCGCAATCACGTCCGCTTCTGGCTCAAAGAGCATTCCCATCGCTCGCTCGCCTTCCATCATTGATCAAGCGGGTTTCGCGACATCGCAACCAGAGTCCCCACGCAATCGAAGTCCGGTGACATTGCTGCGGCCAGAGTGAATTCCCGCTAGCCCTGAAGTCAGCGACCCGCGGAGTGCTCCACTCGAATAGATTTTCCCAAGGAACCGAAATCCAATTTGACCACCACTTATCGTGACCTAGAGTTTGCATAAGCCATCAAAGCTTATTCCAGGTCAAAGAAGAGTGAGTGTCATCATGCTGCATACTTGGGGAAATTGTTCTTCATCTGATCGCCGTCGCGGTGCAGTGACTGTCGAAATGGCGCTGGTGTTGCCGCTGTTTTGTTCGTTGGTGCTGGGCATCATCGAGTTTGGCCGCGGCTTCATGGTCGCGCAGTTGGTGACCAACGCCGCTCGCGAGGGAGCACGCCGAGCGATCGTCGACGGCAGCACCAACAGCGACGTCACCTCGTTCATTCAGACTTTCCTGCACACCTCGGCCAACGTCGGGACGGGGGACGTCAGTGTCACCATCACGGTCACGCCAGCGGCGGGAAATCCAAATCCCGGCAACAGCGTTGCCGCCTGCCAGTCGCGCGATCTGATCAACATCAATGTGAAAGTTCCCTTCGATAAGGTGGCCCTGATCACCGGAACGTATTTGAAGGGAAAGAACCTCAGCGGAAATGCTTCCATGCGGCACGAGTGAATTGACGAGCCCAACGACGCTGACTTTGAGCGGAATGGCATTATTCACCGTGTTGCGGAGTCGATCCGGTTTCGGCGAATAGCGATTGATGAACAAGGATTGTTGATTGTTGAAGGAAGAAGCCGCCCGAATCGCACACGCTTCCACTTCAAAAATCAACAATCCTTGTTCATCAATCGCTATTCCGCATTTCCCGAAATCCGACAGTTGTTGATGCGCCGGTCCTTAGGAACAGTACAGCAATAAGTTCCCGATTTGATTTCACTCAATGCTTGGAATTCGGACTGGTGTTTTGCCTTTGGCCCGAAGGGCAGTCACTCGATAGCCCAGGGCAACGCCCTGGGGAACCGAAGACAAGGAAACTCCAGCCCTAAAGGGGCGGCACAAACCACAATCGCTCGTTGCGCCCCTTCAGGGCTGGAGTCTTTTGA
>JAYVSP010000319.1:0-3490 GCA_043775215.1 Planctomyces sp.
TGACTCATGAACCGGACGCTAGCGCGTTCCGGCTGATCGGAAAAACCTCATTCTTCCCCGCGTGAAGAATAACGGTGTTCGATATCTTAACGGTGTCCCTATTTTTCGCCCTTCATTTTTCGCCAACTCTTTTCAAGAAGCTGACGGAATGGAGGGCGGAAAAAGAAAGCAAGCGAAACTCAATCGGATTCATTCAGCCACTCGAAATTCGATGAACTATTTTTCAGAGGCTCGGCGATGCATTGTCTTGGGCGATTCACCGCAATTCTGGCTGTTTGCGTTTGCAGCTTGACTCCGCTCGGAGCACAAGAGGCGGCCACGACATCGGTACCCGACTTTGAAGTCGACATTCAACCGATCTTCACTCGGTTTGGCTGCAACGCCGGAGCATGTCATGGCAAGCAGCGCGGGCAGAATGGGTTTCAATTGTCGTTGTTGGCGTTCGATCCGGAGTTCGATTTCGACGCCTTGACGAAGGAGTCGCGTGGGCGGCGAATGTCGTTGTCGCAACCGGAACAAAGTCTGTTGTTACTGAAACCGACGGGTCTGGCACCGCATGGCGGCGGAAAGCGACTCGATCCGAATGGTGCAGACTTCGCGACGCTGCGGCACTGGGTCTTGGCCGGAATGCCGCGAGCGGTCGCGAATACTCCCAAGCTGGAACGGATCAGCGTCGAACCGAGCGACGCGATGCTCGGTGCGAACAGCCGCCAGCCGCTGAAGGTGACGGCACATTACTCGAACGGTTCGACGCGGGAGGTCACTCGGCTGGCTCAGTTTCAATCGAATGAAGCGGCCATCGCAGCAGTCAACGATGCCGGAGTGATCTCGACCAACACGATCACCGGCCAGTCGGCCGTGATGGCTCGGTACATGAACCAGATCGCCGTCTGTACGGTGTCTGTGCCGCTGCCGAATGAAGTGCCGCGAGAGGTCTACGAAAAACTTCCGCGAAAGAACTTCATCGACGAGCAAGTCTGGCAGAAGCTCGTGCGGCTGCGAATCACCCCCTCCGAGCCAGCTCCCGATCACACGTTCTTGCGGCGCGTTTACATCGACATCATCGGCCGCGCGCCGACCGCCGACGAAGCCAAACTGTTTCTGGATGACCCGTCTCTGAACAAGCGAGAAGCACTCGTCGATCACCTGCTGGCTCAGCCGGAATATTCCGAGCACTGGGCCAACAAGTGGGCCGACCTGTTGCGGCCGAATCCGTATCACGTCGGCATCAAGTCGGTGCTGAACTACGACGCCTGGATTCGCGATGCCTTCCGCAAGAACAAACCGTACGACCAATTCGTGCGCGAGTTACTCACGGCGAAAGGCAGCACCTGGCGGAACGGCAGCACGAACATGTTCCGCGACCGTCGGCAACCGGACGAGCTGACGACGATCGTCAGCCAACTGTTTCTCGGCATTCGGCTGGAGTGCGCGAAGTGCCACCATCATCCGTTCGAGAAGTGGGGACAAGACGACTTCTATTCCTTCGCCGCCTACTTCAGCCGAATCGGTCGCAAGGGGACCGGCATCTCGGCGCCGATCAGCGGTTCGGAGGAGTTCATCTTCACCGGTAAGCCCAGCAAAGTGCTGCATCCTCAAACGCAGCAAGAAATGATCGCGCGGCCACTGTTCCCTCTCCCCGTAGCTGAAGTCGCCAGACTTCAGACTTCAGATCCAGCGTCCCGAACTCTGGCGAGTTCGGCGACGGCGAGTTCGGCGACAGAAATTGAACAAGACCCGCGTGAGACGCTCGCCGCTTGGATCACGTCGCGGAACAATCCTTTCTTCGGACAAGTGATGGTCAATCGCGTATGGACGGACCTCATGGAACGCGGCCTGGTCGAGCCGGTCGATGATTTGCGCAGTTCCAATCCGCCGAGCAACGGCCCGCTGCTCGAAGCCCTCGCCGCTGACTTTGCGGACAACGGATACGACCTCAAGAAGCTGATCCGCCGCATCGCGACCTCGCACGTCTACGGACTGAGCAGCGTTCCGAACGACCGCAACGCCGTCGATACTCGGAATTACTCGCGTCACTACCGCCAGCGATTGCGCGGCGAGGTGCTGCTCGATTCGATCAGCCAAATCACCGGCACCACCGACACGTTCGCCGCCGCGGCTCCCGGCACGAAAGCCAAAGAACTCTGGACCGTCCGCATCGAGTCACTGTTCCTCGACGCCTTCGGCCGTCCCGACGAAAACCAAGACCCACCCTGCGAACGCACGTCCGAACCGACCGTCGTGCAAGTCCTGCACCTGATGAACTCCGAGAATCTGTACTCAAAGGTCACGAGCGACACCGGCCGAGCCGCTCAGCTCTCCAAGACGGAGATGCCGCTGAAAGACATCGTTGACGAGCTGTATCTCTCGATTTACTCCCGTCACCCCACCACCGCCGAATTGTCCGCCGCCGTGGGGCTGTTTGAAAAAGAAGGCGCTAACCGTCGCCACGCCGTCGAAGACTTGATGTGGGCGTTGCTCAACACGCCGGAGTTCGTGTTCAAGGACTGACGCGGGAATGAGCGCGCGAGTTTTACGGGTTTCGAATGATGCTTAGGTAAGCGAATGGCCTACGTGATTGAAATCTCAGAGGACGCAGAGCGGCATTTGGCGAATCTCCCGGCGCGAGATCGACGCATGGTGCTTGACTCGATCGAGGTTCAACTCAGTCATGAGCCCACGACGCCAACCAAGCACCGCAAACTCCTGCGTCCCAATCCAATCGCCGCTTGGGAACTGAGGGTTGGTGAATTTCGTGTCTTTTACAACGTGCAGCAGGAGCATATTCTGGTGATCGTTGTCGCTGTCGGGCAGAAGGTACACAATCAACTGACTATCGATGGAAAGGTCATTCAATTATGAAAAGTGCCACGTTGGATGCTTCCAAGGTCACGCTCTCCGAAGTCTTGCGGACCGCCGAACAGTGCGATGTTGTGTTCGTCCAAACGGAAGGCCACACTCAGTTCGCGGTCATTCCCGCCGACGACTGCGACGAAGAAATTCTCGCACTCCGCGCGAGCGCCGAGTTTATGACGTACCTGACTGATGCCGAACGCCGAGCCGCTGCCGGTCCGCGGAAGACGCTCCAGCAAGTCCGCGAATTATTTGGAATGTGAGGTTGAGTCTTTGGGATCAGGAATTCAACGCGATTGATTCTTCGCAGCGATTGCGTTGTTCGGATTCGATGGCCAATGTCAGTGCATTCGGGATAAGTTGTTCTCCGCAGTTGACACAGTGAAACCAAACTGAATTGGAAATCACCATTGTTCCGCCAGGGACATTGGGTGGTGGGTCAAAGTGATACTCGCCTTGGCATTCTTCCAATGTCAAATTCCCGCAAAATGGGCACCGTTTCGTTGTCACGATTCTTCTCCCTCGGACGAACACTGATCGTAGCCGTCCATTGTAGCGACGAGGATTTCGGAGTGCGCAGCATGAAGCGTGCTGCGAGTTGGCAGTTGTCGAGAGGTGGAACGGGGGCGACTGGACG
>JAYVSP010000320.1:0-16194 GCA_043775215.1 Planctomyces sp.
AACCCGGCCATCACGATTGCCTTGGCCGTGTGGCAACGAAGTTCCTGGCGTGACGTCGGGCCTTACATTGTTTCGCAATTGGCCGGAGCGTTCGTCGCCGCCGCAGTGTTGTGCTTTCTGTTCGGTGGATTCCTGGCAGCAAAGGAGGCGGCGAAAAGAGTGACTCGCGGGCAACCCGGCAGCGAAGTCACAGCGATGTGCTTCGGCGAGTTTTCGCCGAATCCCGGTCCGATTGCTGCGGCAGACGGACCGTACTCGGCATCCGCTCATGAACAGTTAAAATCACTCGTCCCGTGGCGAGTTGCGTTCGGTGCTGAGGTGCTCGGCACGTTGGTGCTGGCGTTTGTCGTCTTCGCCGTCACTGACTCGCGGAATCGCGGCGGCCCGCTGCCGCAGACCGCTCCGGTGTTTATCGGCCTGACAGTCGCTGCGTTGATCTCGGTGCTGGCACCGCTGACACAAGCCTGTTTCAATCCGGCCCGCGACTTCGGCCCGCGTCTGTTAGCCTACTTCGCGGGTTGGGGCCAAATCGCCTGGCCATTGGGATCGAATTGGGACTGGCTGACGATTTATATTCTCGCGCCGATTGTCGGTGCGTGCCTGGGAGCTGGTTGCTACGAACGACTCATTCGCCCGGCACTGCTCGGTGTCTCAACGACGGAGTCCGCAACGTGAGAAAGATATTCACCGAACGGCTGAGGCTGACACATTCGTTTATCGATCTTCGCGCGAGTTGTTTTGTGAGCGGCACGGCGCTAGCCGCCGGTTCTCGGGAAATACTGGCGGCTAGCGCCGTACCGCTCACGACCGCGATCCGAATCATCCGACTTTTTTTCCTGTGTGTCTCAATCGTTCTGTTTTCGGGAATGCTCTCGGCAGCGGAACCGGTACTGAAGCTCGATCCGCAAGCACCGTATCAGGCCGAACGATCGAACCCCATCACGTATCAAGTTGAATTCGTGGTCACCGTGACTCCGCCGTACAAGACCAAGCGGCTCGGTGTTTGGTTGCCGATTCCGACGTCAGATTTTGGCCAAGAAGTCAGCGAACGCCGGCTCTCAACCTTCCCGCAAGAGGTGGAAGCAAAAGTCGACACCGAACCGATGTTTGGCAACCAATTCGCCTACTTCGCATTCGACAACCCGCAAGGTGCGCAAGTCATCCGGCATCAATTCACAGTCAAAGTTTGGGAGCTACGGTGGAATCTCGATCCGGATCGTGTGCAGTCGGTCAATCAATGGCCGGCTAGTTTTGATCGCTATCTTCGCAGCGAACAACAAGCGATCGTCGTGGATGAGCGGTTCGACAAGCTCCTGGCCGAGGTCGTACCGAAGCGAAGCAACTCGCTCCGCGACTATGAACAAGTGCTCGACTGGGTCAATCGCAACTTCGAGTACGACCACGTCGATGCTTCGTTGCGAGCCGACTCGCAGCACGGGTTGACCAAGCGTCGCGGCCATTGCAGCGATTATCACAGCTTTTGCGCCGCGATGGGCCGAGCACTCGGATATCCGACGCGAGTGACTTACGGAATCAACACGTTTCCCAAGAGCTCGCCATCGCACTGCAAACTGGAAGCGTTTTTGCCGCCGTATGGCTGGGTGAGTTTCGATGTCTCCGAAACGCAAAAGCTTATCGCCGAGTTGCAAAAGAGTCAGGACGTCACCGATATCGAGCGGCTGCGATTGATCGAAGCAGCAAATCGCCGACTGCTCCGTGGCTTTCGCGACAACACGTGGTTTGTGCAGACGCGCGGCAGCGACTATGACCTAACTCCGAAGGCCAGTCGTCGCATTCCCGTTCTTCGCACGATCTACGCCGAAGCCGACGGCACTCCCCTGCCCGATCCTGATCCGTCCAACAAACAGCAACGTGAGTTCGCCTGGATGACGGCTCATCGGTACGTCCCCGACAAACCGGTCACGTATCCGTTCGCCGATTGGAAGAGCCTGGAAATCGACATCCCCAAACCGGACCTGCGATGAAACACAAATCCCGGGCTCGCCAATCAACACGACGCCCATCGCAACACGACAGCAACTTTGATGGAGCCTGGAAGGAAGCGATCCCTTTGTATTTTAAGATCTTCATGCTGGTCTACTTTCCAAAGATCGCCTGCTTGATCGACTGGTCCGAACCACCCAAGTGGCTCGACAAGGAAATTAGCCAAGTGATCGGACGCGCGAAATCCAAGAACAAAACCGTGGATTTGCTAGTCGAAGTCCGGATGCTCAGTGGCAACAGACAGCGGTTCCTGATTCACATCGAAATTCAATCGTCGTGGCAAAAAGACTTTGAAGAGCGTCTCGCGCACTATCACTGCGGCTTGCGATACATTTTGAACGAGCGAGTCGTGACGCTGGCGATTCTCGGCGATCTGCATCCCGATTGGATTCCGAACGAAGACCTGTTTGAATTAGGCGACTTTCTCAGTCATCATCGATTTCCCGTTTGCAAACTGGTGAAACGGCTTGAGACGGACTGGAAGGACGATTGGTCGTTGCCTGTCGTGCTGGCCCGGGCTCAAATTGAGGCACTGCGGACGGCTCATGATCCTGCCGCCCGCGCTGCCGCCAAATGGAAACTCGTTCGCAAGCTCTACGAATTGAAACTCAGCAAAGGCCGGATCCGCGAATTATTTCGGCTGATCGACTGGATGATGCATCTGCGGAAAGAACTGGAAATTGAGTTTGAAGAAAAACTGTTCGCCCTCGAAAAGGAGCTCGAAATGCCCTATGTCACATCAATTGAACGGCGTGCTGAGGCGCGTGGTGAGGCGCGTGGTGAGGCGCGTGGTGAGTCGCGTGGTGAGGCGCGTGGTGAGGCACGCCGCCAATTTGAATTGATCGTCCGACTCCTGAGCCGACACTATGGACGACTATCGGCCCGCGTTCGCAAGCAACTCAAACAGTTGTCAGAAGAAGAGGCTAACAAACTTTGCGACGCCATTGACGAGATCGGTTCACTTGGAGAACTGGAATTGTGGCTTGCCGAACACTTGCGTAGTTCCGGATCCCTCTTGGAGACGAAATGAATCATCCCCGTTTCATCATGATTGGCGGCTTTTTGGGAGCCGGCAAAACCACAACCGTCGCGCGACTGGCGCGGCATTACATGGCTCAAGGCCAGAGCGTCGGCATCGTGACCAACGATCAAACCACCGACTTGGTCGACACGAATAGCCTGCGAGCACAAGGCTTTGAGGTCGGTGAAGTGGCCGGCTCTTGCTTCTGCTGCAACTTCAACGCGCTGACCTCGACCGTCGAGAGCCTCGGCCGATCGGAACGCCCCGACGTGATCATCGCTGAGCCGGTCGGCAGTTGCACCGACTTGGTGGCGACGGTCGTCCGCCCGCTAGTCCAGATCTACGAACAACCACTCGACGTCGCCCCGTACGGCGTCATCATCAAGCCCAGCCACGGCGCGCGAATTCTCCGGAACGAACCAAATGCCGGGTTCTCGCCCAAGGCCGAATACATCTTCCGCAAGCAGATCGAAGAGGCGGACTTCGTGATCGTCAACCGCATCGACGAACTGTCGGCGGACGCCGTTAACGATCTGGCCCGCCGGCTCGACGAGCAGTTCCCCGGCCGGCCGATCATCCGTATGTCTGCAAAGACCGGCGAGGGCTTTGCCGCCCTGTGCGAGTTCCTCGAACAGCGTGGCGATTTCGGCCAGCGAATGCTCGATGTTGATTACGACATCTACGCCGACGGTGAAGCGGAACTCGGCTGGCTCAACAGCCAGGTCCGCGTGGAGTCCCGTCAGCCGTTTGAACTCGATCAGTTGCTGATGGACATCATTCGCCGCCTGCAAACCGAGTTCTCGGCCATCAACGCCGAGACCGCGCACCTCAAAACCATCGGCCTCTGGGAAGGATTTTACGGCGTGGCCAATCTCGTCAGCAGCTTCACGGAGCCGGAACTCTCACTCCCGTCGAACTGCCGCGTGTTGCAAGCCAGCGTTGTCGTCAACGCGCGCGTCGCCACTGATCCGACGGAACTCGAACGTCTCGTGCGCGAGGTCGTTCACTCCGCGTGTGCGGCATTACCTGCTGAATCGCAGATCGACACTTTGCAATGCTTCCGTCCTGGCCGTCCGGTGCCGACGCATCGCATCCAGGAAAGTGCGACTGCATAATTGTTTTGTGATCGCGGATCGCTTCATGTCCCTTTACAAAATGTTCGTCTCGAATCGCTCGACAGACTGAGTGGCAAGCAGTTGACTACGCCGTATGGAAATCGCACGACAGCAACGACTCGCGGAATTCACAGCTTGGGCGGCGCAGCACATTTGCGGCGATGAAAAAGGCGAGGCTCAGATTTTCCTGGATCGTCTGTTTCAGGCGTTCGGCCAGCCGGGAGTTTTAGAGGTTGGTGGTCAGACCGAATTCCGAATCCGCAAAGCGAAAGAAGACGGCGGCGGGACCGCATTCGCCGACTACGTTTGGACGCCCGTCGTCCTGATCGAGATGAAGAAGCGCGGCGAGAAACTCGGCCGGCATTATCGACAGGCGTTCGACTACTGGATTCGGCTCGCACCGAATCGACCCAAGTACGTCGTGCTCTGCAATTTCGACGAGTTCTGGGTCTACGACTTCGACAGCGTGCAGATCGACACGCCATTGGACATCGTGCGTCTGGCCGATTTGCCGGAGCGGTTCGGGCCGTTGGCTTTTTTGTTTCCGACGAACGAAAAGCCGGTCTTCGGCAACGATCACGAAGCGGTCACGCGCGAGGCGGCGGATCGGCTGGCCGCGTGTTTCAACCATCTGATCGCGCGCGGCATCGAGCGGCCGTTGGCTCAGCGGTTCATTCTGCAAATGCTGGTGTCGATGTTCGCGGAAGACATCGGGCTGTTGGACAAATACTTTGTCACGCAGTTGCTCGACGAGTGCCAACGCCCCGCCGACAGCTACGACCTGCTGGGCGGTCTGTTCGTCGAGATGAACACGCCGGGCAAGACGCCGGGTGGGCGGTACAAGGGAGTCAACTACTTCAACGGCGGTCTGTTCGCTGAGCCGGCGCGGATCGAACTGAACTACGACGAACTGCAACTCTTGCGAGTGACGACCAAGAAGGACTGGTCCAAGGTGCGACCGGAAATCTTCGGCACGCTGTTCGAGCATTCGTTGGGACATGAAGAGCGGCACGCCTTCGGAGCACATTTCACCGCCCCCATCGACATCATGAAGATCGACGGGCCGACCATCGTGCAGCCGTGGCTCGAAGCGATCGAAGGGGCGAAGAAACGTGAGGACTTGGCCGGGCTGATGGAGCGACTGCACCATTTCACAGTCCTTGACCCCGCCTGTGGCTCCGGCAACTTCTTGTATGTGGCCTATCGCGAGATCAAGCGTCTGGAGGTTCGACTCCTGGAACGATTGCGAGAGTTTCCATCCCGCGGAAAGAAGAAGGCCGCCCCGACGGCACGCGCTTTCGGCTTCGTCACGGCGCGGCAGTTTTACGGATTGGACATCAGCCCGTTCGCGGTGGAGCTGGCCAAGGTGACGATGATGATCGCGCGCAAGCTGGCGATCGACGAACTGCACGTCAGCGAGCCGGCCTTGCCGCTCGACAATCTCGACACGAACTTCATCGCCACCGACGCGCTTATCGACTCGCTGGGCAATCCGACCGCGTGGCCGCAGGCCGACGTGATTATCGGCAATCCGCCGTTCCAGTCATCCAAGAAACTCAAGCCCGAACGCGGCTCAACCTATGTCAATGCAGTGCGCCGCGCGTATCCCGATGTCCCCGGCATGGCCGACTACTGCGTGTATTGGCTCCGCAAAACTCACGACCACTTGCCCGCCTGCACGAAGAAAGACCCGCTCGCCGGCCGAGCGGGTTTGGTCGGCACGCAGAACATCCGCAACAACCAATCGCGAGTCGGCGGTCTCGACCACATCGCCGCCACTGGCACGATCATCGAAGCTGTAGACAATCAGCCCTGGTCCGGCGAGGCCAACGTGCATGTCTCGATCGCGAATTGGATGAAGACGCAAGACGCCAAACTGCTGCCGAAAAAACGGCGGTTGTGGTCCACAGTTGCGTCATTACCTGGGCAGAAGAAGGCGCGCAAGCGAGGAAGCCGATCAGCCGACAAAGAATATGAGTTGGGATTTCGCGATTGTCCGCACATTAATTCCTCGCTGTCGGACGACACGGATGTCGCAAAGAAAATTCCACTTCAATGCAACAAGCAGCCGAAACGCTGTTTTCAAGGGAAAATACCGGGCTATGAGGGATTCATGCTCGATGCGGCTACGGCGAAGCGACTGTCACGCGATTCAAAACCGGTGATTGTGCCGTACCTCACTGGCCGCGAACTTCTCAACGATTTTAAGATTGATCGTTGGGCAATCGACTTCCGTGATATGGATATGCTCGAAGCCTCCGCATTTCAGTCAGCTTTTCAACATTGCCAAGAATATGTTCTCGACAAGGTGAGGCAGTCTTACGAACAGGAGAAGCGAGAGAAGACCGACATGGTAGAGGCGAGAAGAGAGCACCTTGAACGGTGGTGGCAATTCTGGAATCGTCGAGATGAGTTGAACTCAACCCTGGCAACAATCGCTCGCTACATCGGTTGTTCGCGAGTCACGCGTCGGCCAGTGATGACGTTTCTTTCCACTGAAATTTGTCCGAGCGACCTCATCCAAGTATTCGCTTTCGATGACGACTATTCATACGGCGTTCTTCAAAGTGCGACACATTTCGAATGGTTTCGCAAGTCGTCGCGCATGAAGGTTGAGACAGATATCCGATACTCGGTGCGAGCAGTCTTCGAGACATTCCCATGGCCGCAGTCGCCGAGTGCGAAGCAGATCGAGGCGGTGGCGAAGGCGGGGCGTGAGGTGCGTCGCGTGCGGTCCGAGGCACTCGCGAAGATCACCGGCGGCTTGCGCGCGGTCTATCGCACGCTGGAGTTGCCCGGCGCGAATCATTTGAAAGACGTCCACGCCGCGCTCGATGCTGCCGTCCTCGCCGCCTACGGCTTCTCCCCCAAGACCGACCTCCTGGCCCAACTCCTCGACCTCAACCACACCATCGCCAACCGCATCACCCGCAACGAACCCGTCACCTCACCCGGCATCCCGCCGTCGTATCCCAAGCCGGAATCGCTCATCACCTCCGACTGCATCGGCCCCTGATCGCTGCGTTGCCACGCTCGCCGAGAACGTGGGGAACTCTCTCAAACGGCACGCTCTTGGCGAACGCGGCTACAAAAGTTCTACTGTTGGTGAACCGAAAACAACGAACCACGATTTCGCCGAGCACTGACAAATGCGGCTTTGGACGCTTCATCCGAAATATCTGGACGCCGCGGGCCTCGTTGCGCTGTGGCGTGAAGCACTGCTGGCCCAAAAGGTTCTGCGCGGAGACACGAAGGGATACAAGCACCACCCGCAGCTCATCCGCTTTCAGACGCTGCCCGATCCGTCTGCCGCCATCGCCGCGTTTCTCGGTCGTGTCCACGAAGAGGCGGTCAAGCGCGATTACCAGTTCGATGCCACCAAGATCGCGGCAACTCCTTTCGCCGGAACCATCGAGGAAACCACAGGTCAACTGCTTTACGAGTGGCAGCACCTCAAAGTGAAATTGAAACGCCGCGCCCCGAAACGTTACGAGGAAGTCCGGTCCATTCGCATTCCACAACCGCACCCCCTGTTCCGAATTGTTCCTGGCGATGTCCAAGCATGGGAGCGGATGCCGACGTAGAACTGGTTCCGTGACTCAGAGCAACTGCGACGGCGTGGTCTTCAAGCAAACGAAGACCAGTCGCGTCACCGAGCACATCAATCTCGGCTGCTGTCGGCTCGAAATCCCGAAGTCAGCCCCCTGACCTCTGAATGACTCAGGGCAAGCTAGCCTGCTTGATCCAAGAAAGTCGAACACAGTGTGTCAAGTTACAGAGCACGACCCATTGAGGACGATTGGGGGCCAGCCGAATCCAATAATCGCGAGCTTGAACATAATGCTTGCTCAGCTCGACTCCGCGCTTCTTCATCTCGATCAGCACAACCGACTTCCAAACATAATCGGCGAACGCGATGCCCCCGCCGTCTTCCTTGGCCTTGCGAACTCGAAACTCCGGCTGGCCGCCAACTTCCAGAATGCCTGGCTGTCCGAATCCTTGAAACAGCCGGTCGAGGAAGATCTGAGCCTCGCCTTTTTCGTCACCGCGAATGTGTTGGTCCACCCATTCAGCGAACTCGGTCAGGCGATCTTGTCGGACTGTCGTCGTCATGGGACGTGAATTACTTGCCAGCGTCAAGAGTTTCAATGGTGGCGAGTCTGAACGAGGCCAAACGACCGAGCTTCTGGCCGCATATTTGCTTCCTGCGAAATCACAGGGTGGCAGCGGCAACGCTCGGCTGATAGCTTCTGAGCATGGCCAAGTCGCAGCCATTCGGGTGTTTGCCGACAACAAAATCTAATTGGGAGAGACTGTCATGTCCTTGATCGTTGCCGAACAACACCAACTGGATGAACAACACCAACTGAATGAATTTGACGAGTTCATCGACGCGGAGATTGCGAGCGGTCGTTTCCGCAGTCGCGAAGAAGTGATTCACGCGGGATTGAAATTGCTCCGAGACCGCAACTCGGAGGAGGCCGAACTGAGAACGGCCCTCCAAGCTGGCCTGGATGACATCGGGCGTGGTGATTACGTCACGTTAAGCACGGAGGCAGAAAAGCAACAGTTCTTTGCGGAGCTGATTGATGACGCACGGCGCGAGTTGGTAGCACGCTGATGAATCCTACTTACAGACTCGCGGACAATGCCGCACGGGACTTGCGTGAGATTTGGAAGTACATCACTCAGGACAATCCCAACGCGGCCAATCGTTTGGTCAAACGATTTCAGTACAGCTTTGATTTGCTGGCGAAGATGCCGCGGCTCGGTGGAGTTCGCGAGCAATACGCTCCCGGACTTCGGAGCTTTCCCGTGGGTAATTATGTGGTTTACTATCGCGTACTTCATGGCGATCCGGCGATCGAAATACTTCGCATTCTTCACGGTCGCCGAGACTCGGATTCGATTTTCGGTTCTCACTCGGATGACGGCGCATAGCAATTGAGAGGATTGTTTTCGATGTTGACGAAACTTCAAACGCTGTGTTGGGTGGAATTCTTCATTCTGACCGGGGCAATCGGCTTGGCCGATGAGTCGGTGGCGCTGTCCCCTTCGGAGATCGTGCTAACCGGCAAAGATACTCGACCGCGAGTGTTGGTGCAGGCAACATCGGGAACGCAGATGTTTGGCCAGGTGACGCAAGGGATCGAATGGACTTCGTCGGATGACAAAGTCGCGACGATTGCCGATGGAGTCATTGTCGCGGCTGGAGATGGTCGGGCCACGATAACCGCGAAGATCGGCGATCGTACGGCCACCGCGAAAGTCACGGTCGAAAAGTTCGACGAACCGCGTGTGTGGAGTTTTCGCAATCACGTGCAGCCGGTGCTGTCGAAGAGCGGTTGCAACATGGGGGCGTGTCACGGAGCTTTGGCAGGGAAGGCTGGGTTCAAGCTGTCGTTGCGAGGCTATGATCCGGACGCTGATTTCCTCACGCTCACGCGGCAGGCGCGCGGGCGGCGGGTCGTGCCGGCTGATCCGGGACGGAGCTTGGTACTCACGAAGCCATCGGGCGGGATTCCTCACAAGGGCGGACTGCGATTCGATGTCGATTCGCTGGAGTACCGCGTTATTGCCGAGTGGATCGCAGCCGGACAACCAGAGCCGCGCGACGATGACGCGCGGATCACACGGTTGGAGATTCTGCCTGCGGCCTCGGTGCAAAAGAAAGGTGCCTCGCAGCAGTTGGTGGTGCGGGCACATTTCACGGACGGGCATGTCGAAGACGTCACACGGTGGGCCAAGTTCACGTCAGCGAACGCGACGGTCGCGTCAGTCGATGATCAAGGACTGGTGAAAGTCATCGGCAACGGCGAGGGTGCCGTCAGCGCGTGGTATCTCAGCAACAATGTGATCGCGACGGTCAGTTCGCCTTATGAAACGGCGGTTGATCCGGCAGTTTTCACAAACGCCGAGCGAGGCAACTTCATTGACGATCTGGTGCTGGCGAAGCTCAAGAGCTTGAATATTCCGCCGTCGCCGCGGTGTAGCGATGCGGAGTTCCTGCGCCGGGCGTTTCTCGACACGATCGGTGTGCTGCCGACGGACGATGAAACGCGAACTTTTCTCGCAGACATCACTCCCGATAAGCGCGCTCGATTGGTTGAGCACTTGTTAACTCGGCCGGAGTTTGTCGATTATTGGAGCTACAAGTGGTCGGATTTATTTCTACTGTCTGGCGAGCGACTGCGTCCTCAAGCGTTGAAAGCGTTCTACGATTGGATTCGCAAGAATGTGGCCGACAACACGCCGTGGGATCAATTCGCTCGCGAGATCATGCTGGCTCGCGGCAGCACGTTCGAGAATGGGGCCGCGAATTTTTACAGCCTGCACCAAGACCCGCTCGACATGGCCGAGACGACTTCGATGGCGTTTCTGGGCATGTCGATCCAGTGTGCTCACTGCCATGACCATCCGCTGGAGAAGTGGACCAACAACGAGTACTACGGCTTCGCCAGCCTGTTCGCTCGCGTGCGTGGCAAAGGCTGGGGCGGCGACTTCCGTAGCGGTGACGGACATCGCGTCATCTTCCTCGACGACGAGGGAGAACTCATTCAGCCGCGCACCAGCCGACCACAACCGCCGAAGCCGCTCGACGGCCAGCCGCTGCCGTTTGACAGTCTGGAAGACCGTCGTGTTCATGTCGCCAACTGGCTGACCTCACCCGACAACCCGTACTTTAGTCGAGCGATCGTGAACCGTGTCTGGGCGAACTTCTTCGGAGTCGGCATCGTCGAGAAGGTCGATGATCTGCGGCTGACAAATCCGCCGAGCAACCCCGAATTGTTGACGGCACTGGCGGCGTATTTGACGGAAGGAGACGCGACACCAACCCGAAGCGCAAGCGAGGGAGATTCAAATCCGAACGAAACGGTTGTCGCATCAAACGACCCCTCGCTTGCGCGTCGGGCTAGTGTGTCTGCAAACCGCCCTTACGACATCAAGAAGCTCATGCGACTGATCCTCACATCGCAGACGTATCAGCGCAGCAGCCAGCCGATCGTCGGCAACGGACCGGATGAGCGGTTTTACTCGCGCTATTACCCGAAGCGGCTGAAAGCGGAGGTACTGCTCGACATTATGTCCCAAGTGACTGGCTCGCCGACGCCGTTCAAGGATTTCCCGACCGGCACGCGCTCGTTGCAGCTTCCTGACGTCAACATCGCCTCCGACTTTCTGAAGACGTTTGGCCGTCCCGAGCGAATCATCACCTGCGAGTGCGAGCGATCCGACGAACCGAGCATGACTCAAGTCCTGCACATTCTTAACGGCGACACACTGGTCCAAAAGCTGGAAGCCAAAGACAACCGCATCTCGCAACAACTCGAGGGCAACATGCCGAACGAACAATTGGTTGACGGCCTGTACCTCGCGGCGCTCTGCCGTTTTCCAACCGATACCGAACGCGCTCGCGTCCTCATGATCCTCGACGCTGCGTTACCGAGTGAACATCGGCCCGCGATCGAAGACCTTTATTGGAGTGTCCTCAGCAGCAAGGAGTTCTTGTTCAATCGCTAGGCCCCATAGATCGTCCGACTTTCATGATGACGTGTTTTGGACTGACTCGGTTGCTCACTAACCCGACGCGCGAGCGAGGCCACGGCGTACTGCGGGCCTCGCTTGCGCGTCGGGTTATAATAGATCCTATCACTTTCACATGAATCGGCCGCATTCATCTCTGTCATCCCGGAGCACACCGTGCCGATTTCGCACTCGCGTTACCTGACCGCATTCGTCACCGTGTTGATCCTCACCCTCAGCGCCTTTGCGACTGCCGCCGAGCTGTCGCGGCCGAACATCCTGTTGATCCTGTGCGATGACCTTGGCTACGGTGATGTGAAGTGCCTCAACCCAGACGGCAAGATCGCGACGCCGAACATGGATCGGCTGGCACGCGAGGGGATGATCTTCACCGACGCGCATTCGTCCTCGGCGGTCTGCTCGCCGACGCGGTATGGGCTGATGACCGGACGATACAACTGGCGGACGAAGCTGCAAAGCGGTGTGCTCGGCGGGCTGAGTCCCCGGCTGATCGAGCCGGGGCGCATGACCGTTGCCTCGCTGCTGAAGCAGCATGGATATCGTACGGCCTGCGTCGGCAAGTGGCATCTCGGCATGGACTGGGTGAAGAAGGAAGGGAAGCAAGTCACCGAGTTGAACATCGAGCCGCGCGAGCAAGTCCGCAATGTCGATTACTCGCAGCCGATCAAGAACGGGCCGAACAGCGTTGGGTTCGATGAGTACTTCGGCATCAGCGCGTCGCTCGACATGGTGCCCTACACGTACATTGAGAATAACCGCGTGACCGTGTTGCCGACTGACGACCGCGACTTCGAGTTGATGATCGGCCGAGAAAAGGGCAAGACGCGGCTCGGCCCGGCGGCTCCTGGTTTCGACGTCGCCAATGTGCTGCCCGACCTGACGAACAAGGCCATTGAGATCATCGGTCACTGTGCTCACGACGCCATACACGGCAAGCCGTTCTTTCTGTACTTGCCGTTCGCCTCGCCGCACACGCCGATACATCCGAAAGGTGAATGGCTCGCCAAGAGCGGTCTAAATCCGTATGGCGATTTCGTGATGCAACAGGATGCCGCGATTGGTCAGTTGCTCGACACGCTCGACCGCAATGGGCTGACCGACAACACGCTGGTCATCTTCACCAGCGACAACGGCTGCTCGCCGCAAGCGAAATTCGAAGAACTGCTCGCGAAGGGCCACAATCCGAATTACGTTTTTCGCGGACACAAGGCGGACATCTACGAAGGGGGACACCGCGTCCCGTTCCTTGTCCGCTGGCCCGGCAAAGTGAAAGCCGGATCGAAGACCGATCAACTGACCTGCCTCGTCGATGTGGCCGCAACTGTTGCCGAGTTGATTGGCGCGAAGTTGCCGGCAGACGTGGCCGAGGACAGCATCAGCTTTCTGCCGACACTGCTCGAACAAAGCGATAAGCGCTCGCGCACGACGCTCGTCAGTCACTCGATCAACGGCTCATTCGCGATCCGCGATGGAGCGTGGAAGCTCGCGCTCTGTCCCGGCTCGGGAGGCTGGAGCAATCCGCGGCCGGGGATGAACGATGCCGACCTGCCGCCGAATCAACTCTTCGATCTCAGCAGCGACATTGGTGAGACGACCAATCTTCAAGCCCAACATCCCGAGATCGTCGCGCGGCTGACGAAGCTGCTCGAAAAATATGTCGCTGACGGCCGCAGCACTCCCGGCGACCCGCAACAGAACGCCCTCGCGATACAGATTCGCAAAGGCCGGCCATAAAGAATCGGATCGCGTTCATTCCTTTGCCGCCATTCCTTTGCCAGAACTCAATTGGCAAAGGAATGGCGGCAAAGGAATGAACAAGACGCAATCCCTGATTCGGAGAATCGGATCGAACGCGAGGGTGTGCCCACAAATCCTGGCAGCCCACACTAACCCGATGCGCCAGCGAGGGCGGGCGCTCGACAAGATGTCATTCTCCGTTTGACGTCTCGTGGAGCGCCCGCCCTCGCTGGAGCTTCGGGTTAGTGTGGGCCAGGCAAATTTGCCGCACCCGTACGCGACGATTCACACGGTCTTCTCGCCAAGCACCTGTTTGGCCCGGCAGAGGTCACCCAGGTCGGGGACCGGGATCAGCCCGCCGACGACTCGGCGACAAAAGTGGTCGAGCAAGACTTCCGTTTCACTCCGCTCGCCGGTCAACGATTCGGAATTCGAGACGCCGTCGACCGTCCACTCGAGCACGCACGAGCCGAGAATCCGCGCGTCGCCTCGCTCGCACTTCAACCGGACTTCATCGAACAGCGGCTGGTCGGCAACCGGCGGGGTTGGGCTGAGCGACAATTCGGCAATGCGCCGCTCGGTGTTGCCGGTGGAGGGCAGCGGAGCGAAATCTAATCGCCAACTCTTTCCGTCGTCTCGGCGAGTCACCTGCTGCGGCAGACCTCGGAAGAGATATTGCGTCCAATCGGTCCAGTCCAACAAAGGATCTTCGGGCGGAGGGCTCACGCCGCCGAAGTCCGCTTCCGTCGCAAACGGGACAGCCTCCAAGCTCGCGGGCGAAATCATCACTTCGATCCGCAACGGCTGTCCGAGTTGCGTGGCCAGCAATTCCTGCAAGCGATTGCTGGCGGGAGTGCAGCGTTTTGGAAATGCGGGAAAGATCGTCAGACCGTGGGCGGCGACCTGCTCGCGAACCTGTTGCCATTCGGGCAGCGAGAGCGGACATCGCGCGGCCATCAACACTGGCTTACGACGGTCACACAGCAGCCCCAAGATCGTTGAGCCCTGCCAGCCCACATCCAGCCATAACAGAGCTTGCACATCCGGGCGATCCGCCAATGCGGTGATCCCCTCCACGACCCGTGAATGTGTCTCGCGAGCCGCCTGATCCGCCCGGCTCAACACGTTGTCGTAAACCCCAACGACTTTCAGCCGCGGCTCCAGCTTGGCCAATGCCGGCCGATATCGGCTCTCCCAAAACGGACCCAGTCCGATGAGTCCTAGATTCACCGGAGCTGTCGCCATACTGAAGGGTCTCGTCAGGAACTGAAGGAAGTGCGAACGGAGTTTAGAGAATCAACGCGAAAGGATGAAGCATGATTCCGATCTGCGGCGAGCGGGGAATGTTAATCCTCCGAAAAAAACCGACCAGTCGGCAGCAACTCGGAGGACTGACGTCCCCCGCTCGCCGAAAACCTGGTCATGGCGGCGAGATTCGCTCAGGCTGCTTCGCCTCTTGCACCGGCTGATGGATCGCTTTGCGGGAAAACCACAAATGGCCCAGACCGATGGCCGACCGACCAACGATCAGCCCGCTGGACCAGATCAAACCGACCGCGAGCACGATTTCACGCTGATCCTGTCCGACTAACTGCACCAACGTCGCTTCGCGTGTGCCTAAACCAGACATGCCAATTGGCAATCCCTCGGCAAGCTGAATCAGCGGAACCGCACAGCACAGAGCTTTGAAATTCCAATGGACTCCACAAAGCGTGAGCGCAACGGTCGCATAGACCATGCTGATGGCGGAGTTGACTGCTCGCAACAGTGAAAGCTGTACCGAGCGTTTCCAACTCCACGTTCCCAGCCACGCTCCCCACCGAGTTGCTTTCATCCGATCTTGCCATGACTTAGGCATGATCAGAGTCACGATCACCAGACTGGCCGTCACCGCCAAACCGATCTCGCAAATCACAGCAGCTCGCTGGACCCGAGGATCGTCGCTAGTGATGGAACTGAGTAATCCCAATCCGAACAATACCACCATGTCGTGATAGGCCAGTAACACCAAACGACTCAGCGCAGAAACCAACGTCACCCCTTGAGCCTCCGCCAGCATCCACGCCAATACACCTTGCCCCAACCCGTAATTGAATGCACCGGCCAAATAGGAAGTGCCGCGTGCCTGAACCGCAACCCGGTAAGTCAATTTGTGTCCCGGTTCGGAGAACAACCAGCGGAGGCACACGGCATCCCACAGATACAGAGAAAAGACCAAACCTGCTGTCGCGGGCGCGACGAGTTGCCAATCGACTTGGCTGGCCGCTCGCACGAGTTGCGCGAAGGAGATCTGCCTGACAAGCCATGCCACGAGTGCAATGCTGGCAACAACTGGCAACACTCGCCGCCATCTCGGCGCGGCGGCAGTGGGCGGTCGCTGGTGAGGAATGCTCGAGGTACCTCCATCGGCAGAATGATTCGTCATGTGCGGCATCATTGATAGGCTTCGACCTCCAACCACGCATCGGGAAACACCGACTTCGTCATGCAACACCTTGGAAGGCTACGCGCGTCGGCAGACAGTTCGATTTGCGAGGGCACCAGTAAGGATGGCATGACGATCTCCGTGGTCATCGCGGGAGGAATATCACACATCGCCACAGGCGGACAGACAACTTGCGTCGATCGCATTTTTGCCCGCGGTGCGTTTGCTGGTTTCGCCACGACATCGCCCTAAATGACCGTGCGTGATTCGTGTCGATTGTCAATGTTTGATTCACCATCAGCCGGAACGCGTTAGCGTCCGGTTTTCGCCGATCCGAACCGGATGCT
>JAYVSP010000321.1:0-13897 GCA_043775215.1 Planctomyces sp.
GACCTGAAAAAGACTCCCGACCCCTTGGGCCAGAACCAGGGATACACCGAGACGTGGAGTCACCGGTGAAAGACAAGAGAGTTACAAACATGAAAACGCTGCCTCGCCGTATTGCGGCATTCATGACGACGATTGGTTTGCTCGCCGGCATGACAGCGGAGTTCGTGGCGGCGCAGACAACTCCCTCGAAGCTGGAGAAGGACAAGTCGCTGAAGGAACTGATGCCGCGCATCCCGCACACGGATGCCAAAGACGCGATCAAGACGATGAACGTCGAGCGGGGCTTCAAGCTGGAACTCGTTGCCGCCGAGCCCGACGTTGGAGATCCGGTTGACGCCTGCTTTGACGAGTTCGGGCGGATGTTTGTCGCTGAGTTTCACGGCTATCCCTATTCGGCTGAGCCAACGAAGCTGAATCCCAAGGGAGGCGGCAAGGCCAACGACGGCATCATTCGGATGTTGGAAGACACTGACGGCGACGGACGTTTTGAGAAATCGACGATCTTCGCCGACAACTTTGAGTGGGCGTTATCCGTCTGCTGCTACGACGGCGGAGTGTTCGTCATCGGGCATCCGCACCTGTGGTACTTCAAGGACACCGATGGCGACGGCAAGGCCGACTTTCGCAAGATCGTGCTCAGCGGATTCGGCAAAGAGAACGTGCAGGCTCTGGCCAACAACATGAAGTGGGGGCTGGAAAATCGCATCCTCGTGGCCGGCGGCCGGAATCCGAATGCGCTGACTCGCGACGGCAAGTCCGTGATGCAAGGCACGAGCGACTTTGCATTCGACCCACGGGTGCTGGCTTCTGATGCGTCTGCGGACGAGGTGACAAAGGCAATCGAGCGGCTCACCGGCGGCGAGCAGTTCGGACATTCGATGGACGACTGGGGCAACCGCTTCGTCTGTAACAACAGCAATCACATCGAGCACGTCGAATTGCCGCGGCGATATCTCGATCGCAATCCGACATTTGTGCCGGGCGCCGTCATTGCCAGCATCGGCGCTGAGGGACATGCCGCTCCGGTCTTTCGTCGCAGTCCACCTGAGCCGTGGCGGATCGTGCGCACGGCCAGGCGAGTCGCCGATCCGAAGTTCGCCGGATTGCCTCAGAGCGAGCGAGTGCCGACGGGTTTCTTCACATCCGCGACGGGCGTGACGATCTACCGTGGCGGAGCGTATCCCGAAGAATTTCGAGGCAATGCGTTCATCGGCGATGTCGGCGCGAATCTGATTCATCGCAAGACGCTGGAACGCCATGGATCCAACGGCTTTATCGCTAGGCGGGCTGATGAGATGACCGAGTTCGTGACGTCGTCCGACAACTGGTTTCGGCCGGTCAACTTCGTCAACGCGCCGGATGGGACACTGTATGTGCTCGATATGTATCGCGAGACCATCGAACATCCGGCGTCAATTCCCGAAGACATCAAAGCCGAACTCGATCTCGAAAGCGGTAACGATCGTGGCCGCATCTGGCGGTTGGTCGGCCCCGACGGGCTGCGAATGAAAGTGGAGTCGATCGGGAAGCTGCCGCCCGACCAACTCATCAAACAGTTCTGGTCGCCGAATTCATGGAATCGCGAGACGGCCCAGCGGCTATTTGTCGAACGACATGACTTATCGGTCGTTCCGTCGCTGCGCCGCATGGCCGCGCTGAATCGCTCGCCGCTCGCGCGATTGCACTGCCTCTACTCGCTTGCTGGGCTCGACGTGATGAAGTCGGACGTGCTGATGGTGAACCTCAAACATCCCGAACCGCGATTGCGAGCGCATGTGCTGCGATTGGCCGAGCCGCTGTTCGCACAGGACCGCGAACTCGCCGAAGCGGCGGCCGAACGAGTGACTGACGACAGCGAACATGTCCGCTGGCAACTGGCGTTCTCGGCCGGAGAGATGCCCAACGATCTCGCGATGGCGACGCTCGGCCGATTGGCTCGCGATCCACGCAACAACAATGAATCCATTCGCCAGGCAATGATGACGTCGCTGGCCGGTCGAGCGACCGCGTTTCTCGAAATGCTCGCCAGCGATCCCGAGTTCGCCAAACAACCGCACGCCACCGCATGGTACGCGGAACTCGCGCTGATGCTCGGCACCGACGCGAACTCGGCGGCAGGTCTGAGCGTGCTGAATCTGGTCGCCAACGGGCCTCTGGCGACCAATATCCGATCGCTGATTTTGGGAAATCTGGGTGCGGGCCTGCGACGGCGAGGCATGACCGTCCAACGGTTGTTGCAGTCGCCCGAAGCCGATCCAAAACTCGAACAGGCGGTGATGTCGTTGCTGAACAATTCGCTGTCCCTCGCAAGGGATGCCGAACGACCGGTTGGCGAGCGAGTTTCAGCAGTGCATATGCTGGTCTTTTTGGATTCCGCTCCGTGTCGCGAGTCGCTCCGTGAACTGCTCAATCCACAGGTCGATCCGAACTTGCAGAGGGCGGCGGCAAACTCGCTAGGGAACCTCGAACATACTGACGTGCCGAAGTTGTTGCTCGCTGGTTGGCGCAGCCACTCGCCAGCCCTTCGACGCATGGTCATTGAAGCATTGCTCCGTTCGACGGATCGAACCGGCGTGCTTCTAGATGCTCTTCAAGAGGGCACCGTGCTGCGCGGTGACATCGAACGAGACCTCAAAGACCTCTTGCTGAATCATCCGAAGTCGCAGCTTCGCGACCGCGCCAAGAAGCTGCTGGCCGGAGACGTCGACGCGAACCGAGCCAAGGTCATCGCCGATTACCAATCCGTCTTGGAAACTCCCGGCGACGTTGCGAAGGGCAAACTGCTCTTCCAACAAAAGTGCTCGAACTGCCATCAGATCGCCGCAGTCGGACATGTCGTCGGCCCGAACTTGCAAAGCGTCGCCAACAAGTCGCCCGCAGATTTGCTGATCGCAATCCTCGACCCAAACCGCGAGGCTCAGCCGAATTTTGCAACCTACGTCGTCGAGACCTTGGATGGCAAAGTGCTCAACGGCCTGCTGGTCGCGGACACTGCGACAAGCGTCACACTGCGGCGAGCGGAAGCCAAAGAAGACGTCGTCCTGCGGAGCAACATCGAAACGATCACCTCCAACGGCAAATCGTTGATGCCCGAAGGCTTCGAGAAGGAACTGCCCGCCGCCGTGATGGCCGATTTGCTGGCATTCTTGAAAAGCTTGGGTGGAACGTGAGCAAGCAGACGCAATTATTCTTCCCCGCGTGAAGAATAATTGTTTCGGCGAGCGGGGGACGTCAGTCGTCCGAGTTACCATCGAATCGGTTCTCGGGGAATTGACATTCCCCGCTCGCCTATTGAATGGGCCAATGGCTGCCTTACTTGGTTGGTGTTTCGCACAAGCTGACGTTGCGAATTGTGAACCGACGACTGCGATAAACGGCAGTGCCGCTCCTGGCCGGAAATTTGGATGCCACTCTGTGAATCTACGGATTGTTCGGATCAGAAGTATCTTGTGAATTTTGCCTTTGCGTGCCATTCTTGCCTTACCTCATCCAAATGATGTGGGTTCCAGTCGGTTCTCTCTTTCCCCTCATGTCTTGTGTCTGCGACGTTTCAAACAGCGGGCCGTTGTTTGATGGGAGCATTGGCGACGGTTGGTGCGGGTCGGGCGACAGTGAGTGTCATGCCGCGTTGACGGTGCGGATTGCCGCGACGTAGCGTGAAATGCGAGCGGCCACCATCTTCACGATGTGGTCGCCAGACTAAACCTCCCGCCGAATCAAACTGGCCAACGCGCCCATCGTCATTCATTCATCTCTTCTCGGGGCGGGAGTTCCAGCATGCTGTTACAGAGTCGCGACTGGCTGACTGTTTGGGGCACGCGTCTTCGGAATCGTTTAGGACATCGCCAACCTCGACGGCTAGCAACGAAGCGATCCTGGTCGCTGGAGGTTTTGGAAGTTCGGACGGTGATGAGTGCCGTCGTCACTCCGCCTGCTGACTCGCCGTGGGATCAGGCGGTGGCCGATCGGGTGCAGGGGCTGAAAGTGGCTCAATTCGGCTCGTTGCAGCCGAGCGAGGTCAAGTACCTCACGGCAACACAGATTCGCACCATCACGACGCCGGCACAGTTGGCCTCTTTTTCGTCGGCCGCACGCGCATGTTTGACGACCGATCAAATTCAGCAGCTTCTCGTGCTCAAGACGGGGATCGCCGGTCTGACCCCACTCCAGATCGAAGCGTTGACCGTCGCGCAGATTCAGGTGTTGAAGACGGACCAGTTCAAGTTCTTGCTCCCCAGTCAGATTCCATCGCTGACGGTTGTTCAGGTGAAGACGATCAGCACGGACAAACTGTTGCGCGCGCTGCCGCCAGCCAACCGAGCGGCACTGACGGGCGATCAACTCAAGCTGATGAAACTGCCGACGATTGGCGTCGCAATGCTGACCGACGCGCAGCTTGAAACGTTCTCCATCACACAGATTCAATCGCTGAAGGTCGCCAAGGATATTGCCCAGTTGTTGCCCTCGCAGACGAAGTCGTTCACTGCCGCGCAGTGGACGACTTTAGTGGGTCCAGTCGCCAACTCTTCGGTTTCGGTGGACATGCCAGTCGGCGATAAGACTGTCGGGCAGATTCGCGCGTTGCAGTCGTGGCAGTTCGGGCAATTGTCGGCGGAGCAGGTTCCGTATTTGACCGCACTGCAAGTGGGCAGTGCTTCGGGGAGTTGGCCTTTCTCGCAGATGTCTGCCGCCGCACGTGCCGCGTTGACGACGGGACAAGTTCGCGCCTTGTTGACGGGCAGCACGGGAGTCGGCTTCTTGACCGAAGCGCAAAAAGGTTTCTTGTCGACAGCGCAGATTCAAGCGGTGAATTATTGGTCGATACGCGATCTTTTGCCCGCGCAAGTGGCGTTCTTGAGCATCGACCAGGTCGCCACGATTCCGGGTGAGTGGTGGTTCGAGCAGATTCCGGCGGCTGGCCGCGCGCTGCTCAACGCCGATCAGGTGAAGTCACTCAACGTGGCCGAGATTGGCCTGGATGGCCTGACGACGGCTCAAATCGGAATGCTCAGCCCGGCTCAAATTCAGTCGTTGAAGTACTGGGACTTTGATCGGTTGACTGCAATTCAGTCACCGCAGCTCACAGCCGCGCAGATCGCGAGCATTCCGAACGAATGGTGGTTCGGGCGAATGTCAGCCGAGGCGCGTGCCACATTGAAGCCAGCTCAGGTGCAGGCGCTCAACGTGCAGGAAGTCGGGTTGAATCTGCTGACGGCGGCTCAAATCAATAACTTAACGGCGGCCCAGGTGCGGAGCGTGGATTACTCGGAGTTCCGGTATTTGACTGCGGCGCAATCGCCGTTGTTGACGGCGGAACAACTGGCATCGATCCCGAACGGCTGGTGGTTCGAGCGGATGTCGCCGCAAACGCGTGCGGCATTGACCGCGCCACAAGTACAGGCTCTCAACGTCGGCAACATCGGACTGAGCGGGCTGACAAAAACACAAATCGCTCAGCTCATATCAGCTCAAGTGCGCGACCTCGACCAATACGACTTCCGCTATTTGCCGAAGACTCAAACGCCGTACCTCACTCCGGAGCAATTGGCGACAATCGATAGCGAGTGGTGGTTCCAGCAGATCGCGGCCGACGCGCGAGCGGTCTTGAACGGCGATCAAGTTCGGGCACTCGACATTCACGATGTCGGACTCAGCGGACTGACGGCCGATCAGGTGGATCAACTCACGCCAGAGCAAATCCAACAGGTTCCGTACTGGCATTTGAAATATGTCACGCCAAGTCAGGCTCCGCATTTGTCGGCCGAGCAACTCGCCAGCATCGACAACGGTTGGTGGTTCGAGCAAATCCCGGCAGCGACTCGCGCGGCATTGACCGAGCCGCAGATTCAAGCCTTGGATGTCAGCGACGTCGGACTGCGCGGGCTGACCGATCCACAAATCGACTGGCTGACGGTCGATCAAATTCACGACGCAACCTATTCCGACTTCGACGAACTGCATGCCGCCCAGATCGACGATTTGACGACAACGCAAATCGCATCGATCCCGAACTCCTGGTGGTTCGAGCAAATCCCTGAAGACGTGCGCGCACATCTGACCGTCGAGCAGATTCAGGCAATCAACACAGCCGATGTAACGATCGATCATTTGATGGCGTCCCAGCGGTTGAGCCTGACCACAGACCAAATTCACGCGATCGACGATGGCTGGTACTTCCGATTCCTCACCGCCGATCAAGCAGTGTTGCTGACGACGGACCAAATGGGGCTGATCGACAGCGAGTGGGAATTCAAACAGATGTCGGACGAGGCGCGCGCGGCGTTGTCGCGCGAGCAGCTTTTGGCGATGGACGAGCATGTTCATGCGCAGTTGCTGGATCTGCCTGACGGCATGTTCGCGCCAGTGATGGCAGCCGCCTCGACGCCAACGACACCACCTGCGGCAACAGGCTTGCCGCATCCAGATGACCACGACAAACAAGAAGAGCATCTCGCTCTGTTCGCACTCGTCCCGCACGAGGCCGCGACGTTCGTGACCATCGCCAGCGGGAATTGGAACGATCCTTCCATTTGGCAAAGCGGACACGTCCCGACCGGTGCTGCTCAGGTGTTGGTCTCGGCGAACACGAGCGTGACGTTCAATCAAGTCCAGACGAACGCGATGAAGTGGGTTCGAGTGGACGGTACGCTGAGCTTCGCCACCACGATCGACACGCAGATGCTGGTCGAGACGGTCGTCGTGGACGCAGCGGGCACATTTCTCATGGGAACCACGGCAGCGCCGGTGCAGAGCGGAGTGGCGGCCCGATTGGTCATTGCCGACGGTGGCGCGGCCATCGACAAGACGTGGGATCCGCTCCAACTCAGCCGCGGTTTGATTTCTCATGGTCGAACCGAGATGCAGGGCGAAACCGTCACGCCGTTTGTCTCGCTGAACGTCGCGCCACGCCGCAACGACACGATCTTGCAGCTCGACTCAATCCCAGTGAATTGGCGAGTCGGCGATCGCTTGGTGCTCACCGGCACGACGACAGATATCTCGGCCAAGCAGGATGAAGAACTGAAGATCGTCGCGATCAACGGCAATCAGGTGACGATCGACGCCAATGACGACCTGGCGGGAGTGCAGGGTCTGAAATTCAATCACCTGCCACCCGAAGGTTTTGGTTTGAAGGTCTACGTCGCTGACATGAACCGCAACGTCGTCGTGATGTCTCAGAACCCGAACATCAACGATCGGCGCGGCCACGTCATGTTCATGCACAGCAACAAGGTCGAGGTCGATAACGTCGGCTTCTACGGTCTGGGCCGCACCGATAAACGGAACCCGGCCAACGATGCGGTCTTCGACGAAAACGGGGCACTCCTTCCCACGACCGGACTCAATCAGCGTGGTCGCTACGCTGTCCACTTCCATCGCACCGGGGTTAATGGCACGAAGACCCCCGCCGAAATCTCCGGCTGCGTGGTTGTGGATAGTCCGGGCTGGGGCTTCGTCAATCACGAGAGCAACGTGAATATGACCGACAACGTGGCGTTCAACGTGCAAGGCGCGAGCTTTGTCACGGAGTTCGGCGACGAAATCGGCTCGATGGTTCACAATCTGTCGATCCGCAACGAAGGTTCGGGCGACGGACTGGAAGATCGGCAAGACATCTTTGACTTCGGTCACGGCGGCCACGGTTTCTGGCTGCAAGGACCGGGCGTTCGCGTCGTGGACAACATCGCCGCCAGCAGTCAGGAGGCGGCATTCATCTTCTTCACGGCGTCGAGCAAAGCGGAATTCAGCGCCGCGAATCTCGACGATCAGAGCCTCGCCGCCGGTCATACCAGCGTGCCGGTCGGGACTGTGCCGTTCAAACAAGTCTCAGGCAACACGGCGTTCGCGTCGGGATCGGGTCTAGAAACCTGGTTCCATCTGACCAACATGAATGATGGCCAGAGCTATATCGACAACATGACCACATGGAACACGAATCGCGGTATCTTCAACCCGTACACCGGCCGCACGACGATCCGCAACGCCACGGTCATCGGCCGCATCAGCGACGGCTGGCTATGGGGCACGGGCATCGACCGCAACAACGTCACCAACAACATGACCTACGAGAACGCGACCGTCGTCGGCTGGGAAATCGGCATCAACGTGCCGGTCAACCGAGCCACCGTGATCACCGACGGCACGTTCCGCAACGTGCATGACATCGAGATCGATTCCGCTCACGACACAATCCGCACCGTAGACATCAACGGCGATCCGAACTTTCTCACCCCGACCACGAATCAACTCGGCGGCCGGGCGAAGTTTGAGATTTATTTGGACGGCAACATCGACGTGAAGAACCGCGACATCGAAACATACTTCAGCCCCGACATGGTGCGGTTGGGTACCGTGCGGTTCAACGACAATCAGGTCTATTACTTCAAGCAGGCGGCCAACTATGTGCCGTTCCCAGCGTCCGCGACCGCAACTCTGACTTGGCTGCCTCCGGAACTCATCGACAAGACGAACCAGCAATTGTGGGATGAGTTCGGCATCGCCCCGGGAGGTATCGTCGCCCCGGTAGATGCAGTTCTCGTTCCCGGCATCAACGGCTTGGTCGGCTCACGCAGCACATACCTGCCGGAACTGGAACTCCGCAGCGACAAGTACACAAATCAGGTCAACAACTATCACCTGAGTTACACGAATCCGATCGGCGACGTCGTCCACGAGCAGAACGTGACGCCATTGCGCGAAGGCTGGAACCTGCTGACTCGCGAAGTCGCCGGAGAGACTCGCACATTTTTCATTTACGGGGACACGAAAGCTCCGGTGTTCATCCTCAACACGGAACGCACCACTCTCCGCGTCAACCCGCTGGGCCTGCAATACGGCATTGTGATTTACGGAACGGTACTCGATGACAGCTTCGGCGAGATGCACTTCCGCCGCGAGTTCAAGAATCTCCAAACGCTCGTGCAGAAAACCGATGCCACCGGTAAGAAGTATCTGGACCTGACCTTCACGATCCAGGACTTAGCCCACAACGTGACGACCATCACGCTGAAAGTGGTCCTGGACCCGAACGCCCCGATCGTACCGGGCACTCAGCAACGAGACCTGCCACCCCGCGAAATCCCACTCACGCTGGCCGAACTGCTGGAGTACTACTTCCTCACGGGCGAAGTGCTGTAGAAGTACGACTGCTCCGCCAGCATTGTCGATGTCGTCATCAACGCCGATTGACAGCAGTCGAATTCCGGGGCCGAGCGTTTCGGACATCAAGTGGCCGGAGGCGGTGTCACTCTCGAAGTCGAGCAGGTGGCCCAACTCGTGAGCCAGCGCCGACGGTCACGTCTGCGGATCGATCGCGTAAATGACGTCAGTGAAATATTCGGCTTTCGTCACGCGGATCGATGCCGACGACTTTGAAGCCGCAAGTGCGCGGTTGGAGTTGCGTTCGGAGCGTGAGTCGACCGGTCCATCGCTTTTGGGGTGATACCAGTTATTCTGCTCGCGATCTCGGATGACTCGTTCGTTGAGGAGCAAGGTTGATGTTGCCGATTCGTTTGGCTGTTGCGTCGAAGTGTTTGTCGCAGCCGATTCGCAAGGCGATTCGGGCGGCCGTGGAAATCGGCGCGAAGGGGATTCAATTCGATGTCCGTAATGAGCTACGTTCTTCGGAACTGTCGGACAGCGGACGGCGGCAGTTTCTGCACGAGTTGGAATTGGAAGGAGTTGGCATCGCCTCACTCCTGCTGCCGACGCGACGCAGTTTCTACGATCCGCAGAAGCTTGAGGATCGTGTGTCGGCGGTCAAGCAGGCGTTAGAATTCGCCTATCAACTGCGAGTTCCGCACGTCGTGGCTCGCGTTGGAGCGATTCCCAGCGACCCGGAATCGGCCGAATACAAGCTGCTGGTGGCAGTGCTCAACGACATTGCCCGCCATGGCAACCGCGTCGGAGCGACGTTGGCCGTCACGCCGACTCGCGACTCGGTCGCCGACTTGAAGACGTTGCTCGATCGCGTCCAGGACGGACTGGTTGGCCTCAACTTTGATCCGGCCGTGTTCGCGATGAGCGGCCGAGATGCCGTCGCCGCGTATCGCGAGTTGTACCCGTATGTGCTGCACATCACGGCTCGCGATGGGCTGCGTGATGTTGACGGTTCCGGCCAGGAAACGGCATTGGGACGGGGCGAAGTGGACTGGCCGGAATTGTTCTCGCTCTCTGCAGAGGCTGAGTATCGCGGCTGGATGACTGTCGACCGCACCGCTGGCGACGACAAACCCGGAGATGCTGCGCGGGCAATCCAGTATCTGCAAAACGTTATGTAAGGCGGATGAGTCTGATGCTGAGCGTACAAAAGTTGGGACTCATGGGACCGATGAATCTTTGATGATTCGCTGTTCGCATTCGTCGCACTGATCTCAATGTCCCATAAAAGTGGACGCACGCCTTCTGGACTCTGAAAAAACGCATTCTTCGCGAACGCCGCAAAACGCCGCGAGATCGCTAGCCGCTCAGGAAAAGAGTCGTGTATAGTCCGCCCTCTTGCATTCGCCGGAATTTCTGGTCGCGGTGTGCGATTCGGCTGGCGATGTGATCCTCTAAAGAACCGTCGTTTGTTTGATCGAGCCGTTTGGGCTGTCGGATGGAGCGAACGCGGCGATTGGTAGTAGCGACTTATGGTTGATCGTTTTCTCATTCGCGAATTCAACGTGGCCGACGAAGAACTCGACTTGGCCTTCGATGTTTCCAACATTGATTACTCAACGCTGACAGCCCCCGATGATTTGGAAGGAATTTACGGCTCGGTCATTCAGTCCTTCGATGTCAATCAAATCATTGAAGGGACGGTCATTCGGATCGACGGCGACGAGGTGCTCGTCGACATTGGCTATAAGAGCGAAGGGGTCGTCACTCTGGATGAGTGGGACGACACCGAACCGCCAAAACCGGGTGACAAAGTCAGCGTGCTGTTGGAAGAGGTCGAAGACGACTTTGGCCTGATCATGCTGTCGAAGCGGAAGGCCGACCGCGTCCGCGAGTGGGAACGGGTCATCAAGAACCACGCGGAAGGGGACGTCGTCAAAGGGGCCGTGCTCCGTAAGATCAAAGGCGGGCTGCTGGTCAACATCGGCGTCAATGTCTTTCTGCCAGCCAGTCAAGTGGATATTCGCCGCCCGCAAGACATCGCGGTCTACATCGGCCGTGAGATCGAATGCGTGATTCTGAAGATCGACGAAGCACGTCGCAACATCGTGGTCTCGCGCCGCAAGCTGATCGAAGACCGCCGCACGGAACTCAAGCAAAAGCTGCTGTCGGACCTCAAAGAAGGGGAAATTCGCAAAGGCATTGTCAAGAACATCGCCGACTTCGGAGCCTTCGTGGATCTGGGCGGAATCGACGGCCTGCTGCACATCACGGATATGAGCTGGGGCCGCATCGGTCACCCGACTGAGATGGTTAAAATTGACGACGAACTGGAAGTCATGGTTTTGCACGTCGATCGCGAGAAGGAAAAGATCGCGTTGGGGTTGAAGCAGCGGTTCCCCAGCCCGTGGGATGCCGTCGAAACCAAGTACCCGGTCGGCACGCGCATCAATGGCGAGGTCGTCAACGTCATGAGCTACGGAGCGTTCGTGAAGCTCGAAGACGGTATCGAAGGACTGGTTCACATCAGCGAGATGTCCTGGACCAAACGCATCAATCACCCGACGGAACTCGTGCAAATCGGCGACAAGGTCGACGTGGTCGTGCTGGGGATCAACAAAGACAAGCAAGAAATCTCGCTGGGCATGAAGCAGACGCAGCCCAACCCGTGGGACGATGTCGCTAAGAAATATCCGACCGGCGCGAATGTCACCGGCACGGTCCGCAATCTGACGAACTACGGGGCCTTCATCGAACTCGAAGAAGGAGTCGACGCGCTGTTGCACGTCAGCGACATGTCCTGGACCCGCAAGATTTCGCACGCCAGCGAAATGCTCAAGAAGGGTCAGCAGATCGAATGTCAGGTGTTGTCGGTCGATCAAGAGCGAAAACGAATCGCTCTGGGACTGAAGCAACTGGCCAGTGACCCCTGGGCGACCGATATCCCGTCTCGGTTCCAGCCGGGTGAAGTGGTCAAAGGTAAGGTGACGAAGATCACCAACTTTGGCGTGTTCATCGAACTGGCGCCGGAGCTGGAAGGGCTGTTGCACATCTCCGAACTCTCCGATCAGAAGATCGAGAATCCTGAAGACCTGGTGAAGGTCGGCGATGAATTGGAAGTTCGCATCTTGCGAGTCGATACTGAAGACCGCAAGATTGGCCTCAGCCGCAAGCTGACCGGCGAGATCAAGATCGAGGATATCGGTGCGGCGGCTCCTGGTCAGCCGGTTCCGCGCGAACAACTCAAGGGAGGCATGGGCGACGGTGCCGGCCCATTGTTCATGCTCGGAGCCCCCGTTGCTGCTCCCGAGGCCGCTGCTCCCGAGGCCGCTGACGACAATGTGGCCGAACAACCGGCCTGAACCGCGTCCGCCGATTTTGCGAATCATAACCCCGGTGAGTTTCTCACCGGGGTTTTTCGTTTTTGGTCCCTTTTGTCCTTTGCGTCCCGTTGAAGGGACAAAAGAGACGCAAAGGATCGAAGGGCACGCGCAGACAGTCTCGGTCAACCGGTGCGATTGCATCGAGCGCACCAATCGTGCCGCGAATCGTCGACCAGTCAAACTGGAACGTCTCATCGGAGCATTCCGACCGGCCGTTATGACTGCTCTTCTTGCCGCATCGACAGGACTGTTAGGGTCAATCGAGGCCATTCCTTTTGAGAAGGCCCCCAAATCCGTCGATATCTCAGTTGGACATTCGCACGGAACGCGACGTTGCCTGGCCCGAATTCGACTGGATGTCGGCTTCGAGCGGCCTGCACCGCGTCAGACGACTGGTTCTGACGCTCGACCTGCCACTTCCACCATTCTCCAATTTGAAGAACAGCAGGATTCCATGCCAACCACGACGACCACTCGACGCCGATTGAGCCCCAGCCGAGTTCAGAATCCGCTGGAGACCTATCTCCGTGAGATTAATGAAACGGCGCTACTCACAGCCAACGAAGAAAAGGAGCTGTCGCGTGCCATCACGGCCGGCAGCAATGAAGCTCGCGACCGAATGGTCCGCGCGAATCTGCGCTTGGTCGTGAACATCGCCCGAGCCTACAACAACAAGGGACTGCCGCTACAAGACCTCATCGAAGAGGGCAACCTCGGCCTGCTTCGCGCGGTTGAGGGCTTCGATCCGGATATGGGCACACGCTTCAGCACCTACGCCAGCTATTGGATCAAGCAATCCATCAAGCGTGCGCTGGTCAACACCGGCCGAACCATTCGCGTCCCGGCGTACATGGTCGAACTCCTCTCAAAATGGCGCCGCGCCACTGCTCAACTCACCGATGAACTCGACCGTCCGCCGACACTCGAAGAGGTTGCCGCCAAGCTGGAGATTCCCAATAAGAAACTCCGCATCGTCAAGAAGGCCATCCAGCTCTACAACTCGACGCCACAAACCGACACCGGCGACGGCTGGTCACTCGGCGAGATGGTCGCCGATCAGCGTCAGAAAGGCCCAGAAGCCGAAATGGTCGAAACCGATAATCTCACGCACGTCTACAAAATGCTGGAAACGATGGAACCTCGCGAAGCCACAATCCTCCGCATGCGTTTCGGACTCGATGACTCCGAGCCGAAAACACTGAAAGAAATCGGCGAATCTCTCGGCCTGACCCGCGAGCGAGTCCGCCAAATCGAAAACGAAGCCCTCAACCGCCTGGCCAAAGGTCTGACTGGCGATTGAAGTTGGATAAGGAACCCTAGAGCATTTACGTGATTGGTCTTCAGGTGTTTGGTGAGTTTGTCGTACCTCCGCCACTCAGGATACACTGCAAACTAACCACGAAAATGCTCTAGTG
>JAYVSP010000322.1:0-4707 GCA_043775215.1 Planctomyces sp.
TGTCCTGCATCCACTCACGGATGCGTTCCATGCGCATGCCGCGCGAGCCTTTGATGAGAACGACGTCATTCGGTTCGAGAACGCAGTCGAGCACTGTCAGCAGGATTTCAAAGTGATCACAGACGGCGAGTCGGCTGAGACGCATGCCGGCGTCGTAAGCTCCGTGAATGACGTGCTCGGCCTGTTCGCCGAATGCCAGCAAGCCATCGACGCGGGCTTCCGCGGCGGCGCGGCCGAGTTCGTAGTGGCTGCTCACGGCATGATCGCCCAGTTCCAGCATGTCGCCGATGACGAGCAGTTTCTTGTTGGCTCCTTGCCAGTCACGCAACGTCTCGCACGCGGCATGCATCGACGCGGGATTGGCGTTGTACGAATCGTCGATCAGAGTCCACGAGCCGATGCGGTCCACCTGACATCGTCCGGGAACGACAGCGAAATTCTCAAAGCCCGCAGCGATTTGCTTTGGCGATAGCCCGATCTCGCGGGCAATCGCCAGCGCGGTCAATGCGGCTCGCAAGAAATGCCGACCGGTCACGGGAACGTGATATTCGATATCGTCGACGTCAAAGGTCAGCCGTTGATTTGCGACTCGGACATTCGTTGCTCGGACGTGATTGCTTTCGGCTTCGCCGACGAACAGCACCGGACACGCGGCTCGGCGGGCCATGTTCCGAGTCAGTGGATCATCGCCGGGAAGGACCGCGAAGCCGCTCCTCGGCAATGCTTCCAGCAACTCGCCTTTGCCGAGCACGATCCGTTCCGGCGAACCGAAGCCCGCAACGTGCGCGAGGCCGATCCCCGTGATGACGCCGACCTCCGGCTTCGCGATCTCGGCCAACAGAGCGATCTCGCCGACGGCCGATGCACCCATCTCCAGCACGCCAAATTCGTGATGGGCATCCAGTTCCAACAGACTCAGCGGCAAGCCAATGTGGTTGTTGAAGTTCTTCAGACTGCGGACCCCGGAATATGCGGCGGACAGCACCGCGTGAATCATCTCGCGCGTCGTGGTCTTTCCGAAACTTCCGGTGACGCCGATGACCAGTCCTTCCTGCCGCGACCGATACCAGCGTGCGAAGTCGGCCAGTGCGGTCAGCGTGTTCTCGACCACGATTAACGGCGCGACGCGCTGATCGCCCGACCGCGTCTGCCATGCTTGTTGGGCTTGTGCCAGCCGTTCGCGACTGACAACGGCTGCTCCCGCGCCGCGATCACGTGCCTCGATCAGAAAGTCATGACTGTCGTGATGTTCGCCCCGCAACGCCCAGAACAAACAACCTGGTTGAATCTGCCGCGAATCAATCTCCACTCGCTCGAACGTGGCCTCCGCGTTGAGGCAGTCGAGCAACTGCCCGCGCGTCGCGGTCGCCAACGATGAGTAAGAGATGGGCTGCATATGATTTCATTTGAGCGGCACGGCGCTAGCCGCCGGTCGTTGGAGTAAACCGGTGGCTGACGCCTTGCCGCTCGCCACCATCAATGGGCTGACGCCCGCCGCTCGTTATGTCGCGCCACGCGGCGCGAACGACTTCGCGGTCGTCGAACGGGAATCGCTGAGTTCCGATGATCTGTTCAGTCTCATGGCCTTTGCCGGCGATCAGTACACAATCGCCGGGGCGAGCTTGTTGCAGCGTCCAGGCGATCGCCGCTTTGCGATCGGGGTCGACGTGCAGCGGCGGGAAGCTGGGAGCGAAGCCGGCCAAAATGTCTTCGATAATGCGTTGCGGATTTTCTGTGCGCGGGTTGTCGCTGGTGACGACGATCAGGTCCGCACCGAGCACCGCGTTCGCCATCTTCGGGCGTTTGCCGCGATCGCGGTCGCCGCCAGCTCCGAAGACGACAATGATCCGGCCCGAAGTGAGTTGCCGCAGGTTCGACACGCAGCGTCGCAACGCGTCCTCGGTGTGTGCGAAGTCGACGAACACATCAAAGGGCTGACCGGCGATGACTCGTTCGAGCCGGCCGGGCACGGCACACAGCAGTTCAATGCCGAGCGAAATCGTCTTCAAAGGGATGCCGAAATGGTGTGCGGCGGCGGCGGCGGCGAGGGCGTTCGCGACATTGTGCCGACCGATCATCGGCGTGAACACTTCCTCCGCTTCCGCGCCGCAACCGAGCACAAAACGGGTGCCGGCGGTTGATTCATCCAGGATCGTGGCGATCACGTCTGCCTCATGGTCGATCCCAAACGTGACGAGGCGACTGGTGGGAGCAATGACTTTGCCGATTGCCAAACTGCCTCGATCGTCGGCATTGAGTACGAGAATGCCGTCCGGTTTGAGGTGCTCGGCGATGTGCGACTTCGCGGCGAGATACTTGTCAAAATCCTTGTGATAATCGAAATGATCCTGCGTGACGTTGGTCACAATGGCGACGTCCAGCAGTGTTCCGCAGGCTCGGCCTTGATCGAGCGCGTGACTCGATAGCTCCATCGCGGCGTGCGTGGTGCCGGCGTCGATCATCGACTTGAGCCACTTCGACAGCACTTGTGAATCAGGCGTTGTCAGTGCCGCCCGCTCACGCCGTAATCCGTCGCTATATTCGATCGTTCCGAGCAGACCAGTCTGATATCCGGCGGCGCGCAGGATCGAACGAATCAGCCACGCGGTCGTGGTCTTGCCGTTTGTCCCGGTGACTCCCGCGAGACGCAGCGTCTGCGACGGCTGCCCGGCCAATGCATCGCACAGCGACGCGAAGGCGCGACGCACATCGGGCACCACGCATTGCGGAACTGACAAATCCGGAATCGGCTTGTCGAGTAGCAGCGCCTTTGCCCCGCGCTGCACGGCATCGCGAGCAAACTCGTTTCCATTGCGTCGTGTCCCCGGAATGGCCGCAAACAGATCACCAGAACGGATGAGGTCGCTTCGTTCCGTTGCGTGAGTGACGAGGATGTCGTTGTCGCCAACGAATTGAGCCGTCGGAAACAGAGCCTTCAGGCTAACAGGATTTAATAGGGGAATGGCCGACATGTCGCAGCTTCCTTGCCGTGACTGAGTGATTTCCAGCTCGCTTGATACTCGCCCTCGCTTGCGGTTCGGATTAGTGTCTCCGCTGCCGACCGCAGGACGGCGGGATTCTCGACATTCACCCAAGTGGGTCAAGCCGAGTTTCCGTCACACAAAGCCATGCTCCTTCCCCCACCGACCCCGTGTCGGTGGCGGAATGCCTTGTTGCTACGTTTCCTGGACCGTTCGTTTGGGTAGCCACAAGGCATGATCCCACCGACACGGGGTCGGTGGGGGAGAATTGTGAATGAGTCTGAATGCTTCCTACGACGCACTGTTGATTGTCGGTTTCGGCGGTCCCGAAAGACCGGATGACATTCTGCCCTTTCTGGAGAACGTCACTCGCGGGAAGGCGATCCCGCGCGAGAGGTTGCTGGAAGTGGCCGAGCATTACAGGCATTTTGGTGGCGTCAGCCCCATCAATCAGCAGGTTCGCGAACTGATCGTGGCATTGAAGCCGGAGCTGCAACGCCGTGGGATCGGACTGCCGCTGTATTGGGGAAATCGCAATTGGCATCCGCTGCTATCGGACACACTGTTCGAGATGACCACCTGCGGCGTGAAGCGTGCCTTGGCGTTTGTGCTCGCGGCGTACAGTTCGTACTCCAGTTGCCGTCAATACCGCGAAAATATTGAGGCTGCTCGGCAAGCGGTCCGGCCGGACGCGCCGCAGGTCGACAAGATCCGAGTGTTCTACAATCACCCCGACTTTATCGAAGCGACAGCCGATCGAGTCCGCGAGGCATTCGATTTGCTTCCAGCGGATGGTCGCAGCGCCGCCCACATCTCTTTTACGGCTCATAGCATTCCGATGCTGATGGCCGACAATTGCCAGTACGCGACGCAGTTGACCGAAACCTGCCGGCTTGTCGCTGAGCAATTGGATGTGCCGCCATCGAACTGGCGGTTGGTTTATCAAAGCCGGAGCGGACGGCCGTCCGATCCGTGGCTCGAACCGGACATTCTCGATCACATGCAGTCGCTGAAAGAGCAATCGGTGTCGCAGGTGGTGATTGTGCCGGTCGGCTTTCTATCGGATCACATAGAGGTTCTGTTCGACCTGGATGACGAGGCGGCTCGCAAGGCAGAAGAACTCGACCTGAAAATGGTCCGAGCGGGGACAGTTGGCACGCACCCAAAATTCGTGTCGATGATCGGCGAATTGATCGCCGAACGGCTGGTTGTCGAGGCGAACTCAGGTGATGAATCGGTCGCCGGAACGTATGGACGGCGAGCGATCGGCCAGTTTGGTCCAAGTCCCGATGTCTGTCCCACCGATTGCTGTCTGTACCCGATTCGTCGCGGTTGACCCAAATTAACTCTCCGAGTCCCGTGGCATGGGATCCGCCGTGCCCGACGATGTCGCCCGCCGCTTGATGGGTCGAATGATCCCCACTTTCACGCGAATCCGCCAAGCCACAAAGGCATGGGCTCGGGGATGCAAAGTTGATATTGGAGGGATCTGGTGTAGGCTGAAAACGAGTATGTTTTGTTTCGCGGCCTTTACCCAACGGGGCGAGACTCGATAGCCCTGGGCGCAGCCCTGGGTGACGGAACGACGAACGTCGGCAAGCCCCAACGGGGCGTAACTCCGGTGTCCTCGCCGAAGTTTCGCCCCGTTGGGGCTGGGTGGAACGCGGCGATTCGTGCCCCAGGGCTGCGCCCTGGGCTATCGAGTTGCGACCCTTCGGGCCGGAAG
>JAYVSP010000323.1:0-22302 GCA_043775215.1 Planctomyces sp.
CGAGTAATATATGGTGCGCCAGTCGTAGCGTTAACGATACTAAAACCCGTAGCACCACTCTGGGCAGTCAAGGTGGAGCTAGTAGTTACGAGCCCTGTAGGAACGGTGCAGGCGCCAGATGCCGTGGTACAGTATTGGAAACCAATTGAGCCGAGCGATGCTGCAGTTGCGGTCGTAATGGAAATAATATTTGACGATGTTACCCCAGCCTGGCTACTCCCTAGCTGTACAGAACGCGGAGACAGACCTGCCGCCTGCGTAGATAACGGCATAAGGCAAAAGATCACACTGGCAGCCACGATCTTCGCGGTCCTAGAAGGTTGGACTTTGTGTAAATATAACTTCAGAGTATTCACTAGAATGTCGCCGTACAGATATAGGTAACAGTAGTGGTATACACCCACGATGGCCGAGTCCTGTTGTTTGTCTCCGACCGCCCCGGCGGGATGGGGAAAGTCGATCTCTGGTGGAGCAGTCGCCCGTCGCTCGATGCCCCGTGGTCAGCGCCGCAGAACCTCGGCAAGCCGGTCAATTCAGACTTGGATGAACTCAGCCCCACGCTCTCCGCCGACGGCCAAACACTTCTGTTCCGCTCCAACCGTTCCGGCGGTCGCGGCGGTAACGACATCTGGCTGAGTCGCCGCGTGAGGAAGAAATGAACCTGTGGCGCACGTGGTTCGCGTGCGATGATTCGATTCGACGCACGCGAGCCGCGTGCGCCACATGTCTTACGGACCGACTTTCAACCCAGCGGCTTGTGCGAGTTCTCGCTGCGACGCGTCGAACGTCAGGAACCGGTCGGCCTTCAGGTGCTGAGCGGTCGCGACGTGCAACACATCCAGACTGCGATAGCCGCCCGCTTCGGTGTGCCGAACCGACAACCGCTCGGCCAAGTCGAGCACGTCGGCCATTTCGATGGCGGCGAGTTGAAACGCTCCGGCTTGCAAGTTCTCGTCGAACTGAGCCAGCGCGACGTCGGCCAAGCCCGCATCGAAACCGATGCTTCGATCCGCGTTATGCCGGAAGACCTGCAAACGCACCGATTGTCGGAACTCAAACACAACCAATCCGCTGATCAGCAGTGTTCCGCGTTTTCGGCGATACCACGTCACCGCCTTTGCAGAATGAGCCAGCGGCACATGCAAGGCACACACGAACGAGATGTCCGCGAAGGCGATCATCCTTCGTCCCCGTCGCGGTCGAAGTCGCGCATCGCCTGGAATTCGCGCGCCGAGAAAACTCGATCGCCCCAGTTCGTTCGCAATTGAGCGGCGAAGTCCACGGAGTTCGCCTTCGCCCGGCCTTTGGATTCCACGGGCAACAACCTCGCGAATGGCCGGCCGCGCCGTACAATCTCGACCTCTTCGCCCTGCTTGAGCCAAGCGGCCACGCGGCGAAAGTCGTTGCGGAGATCAGCCACCGATGCAGTTTTCATGAGAGCAAAATATCTCACGAAGGGTTCGTCGGCAAAGGGGCGAATTCAAATTCAACTCATGCGTCAAGTGCATCGAGCGCGTCCTCACAATCTCTCGGCACGATCACAATTGGCAGCCGAGGCATCTCGCAATTAAAGTGCGGTGGTTGAAATCAACTTTCTGTTTGAGAACCAGCTTCGCTACCAGGAATCGAACATGCCCTCAATCCTTCCCGCCGAGCCGACAGAGATTCCGGTTGAAATCGAAGATCAATTCGAAGGCGAATGGATCGCGTGGGACACGGTGACTCGCGAAGTCGTTGGACACGGCGTCACGATGGATGAGGCGATGCGAGCGTCCGACGCCGCCTTCGCGACCGGTCACTTGATCTACTACCACCACGTCCTCCCGCGCGACGCGATCCTCGTGGGAGGATTGTGATCTTGCAATTTCCCACGCTCGTTCGCCAAGCGATTCGCCGCCCAATCATCGCGGTCACGATTCATGGCCCGCACGGCCTCAGCCTGCAGACCGATGCGCTGGTCGATACTGGCTCGGACGTGACTCTGTTTTCGATCGATGTTGCCAATCGGCTGAAGATCGACTTGACCGGACTCCCGTCGGCACCGGTGATGACGGCGGTCGGTCCGATCGCCACCTACCAACCGTATCATCTGGAATTGGAAATTCGCCGCCCACCGGATGTCATCCGTTGGATCGCCAATGCCGGTTTCCTACCGCGCCCAATGTCGCTGAGCATCTTGGGAACGAAAGGCTTCTTCGAGTTCTTTGATTTGAATTACTCATCACGTCGGCACACAGTGGAAATCGCTGCGGACGAATTGTCATCCAGTTGATGCACACACGAACGACATGTCCGCGAGGATCGCTGTCAACAGGAGCCGTCCGCATGAGTGAACCGGCAAATCTCCAGGGTGCGTGCGATTCAGCGGGCTTATCCGAACCAGTCGCGGCGGCGCACTTTCAAACGACACTCTGGACGATTGTGATTCAGGCCGGACGAAGCGATTCGACGCTCGCTCGTAAGGCGTTGGCTCAGTTGTGTCAGACGTACTGGTATCCGCTGTATGCCTTCGTGAGACGACAGGGATATCAGGCTCACGACGCTCAAGACCTGACGCAGTCGTTCTTCGCACGGTTGTTGGAGAAGCACTCGCTTGGCCAAGTGGATCGTGAGAAGGGAAAGTTTCGGTCGTTCCTGCTGGCGTCGCTCAAGAATTTCTTGGCGAACGAGTGGGACAAGGGACAGGCTCAAAAACGCGGCGGCAAGCAACAGGTCATCTCGCTGGATCATGACTCGGCCGAGTCGCGCTACGGACTCGAACCGAGCCACGATTTGAGTCCCGATAAAATCTTCGAGCGTCGCTGGGCGCTGACACTGCTCGAACAAGTGCTGGCGAATTTACGTGAGGAATACCACGCGGACGACAAGTCGGACTTGTTTGATCAACTGAAAACGACGCTGACTGGTGAGTCTGGCTCCAAGCCTTACGCCACGATCGCCGAGCGGCTCGGCATGACCGAAGGAGCAATCAAAGTCGCCGCGCATCGCCTGCGGCATCGCTACCGCGAATTGATTCGAGCCGAGATCGCGCAAACAGTTTCATCGGCCGAGGACGTGGATGACGAACTGCGGCACCTGCTGAGCGTGCTGTAGTTTTGGGAACGCGAGTTGTCCCGTGAGGCCGCGCGAAAACCGCTTTGGACTTGTCGTGCAGTGTCAAAACGTGAAATCGACCACGATTCCGCTGATAACGCGTTCCGAGGCAAAGAGCGGATTCTGCGAGTCGAATTTGTCGAAGTTGAACACGAGCGCTCCTGAAATGTGGTCGGTGAAGAACTTCCGCAATTCGGCTCCGCCTCTCCAGATGATTTCGTTGCGTGAAGGAGTGAATTCAAAATCCGGGTACTGACGGTAGCCGACGCTTCCAGTCACGCTCAATTCCAGTCCGGCGGCCAGCGGAAAAGCGGTCGCGGCGAAGACATTGACTCCGTTGAACGTGTAGTCGCTCCCCTTCGTCGAGGCGTGGGAAACTTCCACGCCGCCGCGAATCAGCCTCCAATGGGCAAATGGAAGCGCGACGTCGTGAGTCACGCCCACTGCGTTCGTCACACCATCCTGTGAGGTCACCGATGGCAATATGCCGTCGATTAGAAAATTGCTCGAGTCGATCGACCAAGACAGCAGCGACGAATGCTGGCCATTCCAATATGCGGTGACTGACGACAACAAGGCGTGGCGATTTCCCAGAGTGCTGCCGTCGAATTCGTCGTGAGTGAATTCATAGGCGATGCGCGGCACGAAAGTTTGTTCGCCTCGAAATACGAAGTACTCCACAAACCAGCCGGGACGGTAACTCTGCAAATTGAACTGCCGTAGAGTCCCGTCATTGACGGTGAAGTGGCCGCGAAGCGTTGGTCCGCTGCGCCAGGACTGCTCGTCACAGACCGCAAACAGGATGTCGGGCTCGACGAAGAGCTGCGCACTGCGACTCGATCGGCTGTTCAATTCGCGGCTTAAGGGGGACAACGCGACATTGCTGTTGTAGAGCACTCCCGTTTGCAGGTTCAAACTCAATCGCTGCTTCCAGGACGAAGGCTCTGGCTGCTCAAGCGACTCAACTCGGTCGGCGAGTTCCGATCCGTCGAAACGGCGAATGCGATAGTCGGCCGGCACGACCAACTCTTGCGGCGGAACGACCGTGCGAAGTGTGGCGAGTATCTGCTGAGCCGAATGCGCGTATTCACTGTCGGCAGCCAATTCGATCACCGTTTGGAAAGACTCAGTGGCGGCCTCCGAATCTCCCAGGGCTTGCTGCGTCTGACCGAGGTCGAAATGTGCTGCGGCGCTGGTGGGCGAAAGCGCCACCGACTGTTGCAGAACGTCCAGCGCTTCCAAATAGCGCTTCTGTTGCAACAGGCAACGTCCCAACACGCGCCAGGACGACCCATCGTCCGGTCGTTCTGTGACGCGTGCTCGTAACCGCAATTCTCGATCAGCCAATTCGGCGCTTTGTCCCTGAGCACTGGCGACAAGTGAGGCAATGAGACACACAAACATGCTCGCCACGCCGGCAAATTGGCGAACTGAGCGAAGTGTAGTTGTATGGCGAATAGCCATGCTGATAACTCAGGAGATGGGCGAGTTCTGCGGAAGGTGTGAACCGCTTGCGGCAATCCGGCAGGAATTGACTGAACGACGAATTGTGTGCGGAAGGGGCCAGACTATCGCCGATTGATTTCAATTGACGCAAGGTGGAATCGCGCACTATTCCACTCGCCCCGCCTCAGACTTCATGTCCCATTTTTCAACTCACCTCAACAAGGAGGTTCTCATGCGCAAGCTTTCCGTTCTGACTTTTGCCGCGTTGCTGTTTGGTCAATTGCCAATCATTTGGGCCGATCTGCCAGCGGGCCGAGGCAATACCAGCGGAGCGTCACGATCAACACTGCAACGCGCGGTCGACAGCCGCGCGGGACTGCAACAACGCGCGAATCTGCGTACACAAGGCACCGCGAATGGTGGTACAGGAGTTGGAATTGGCGGCAGCGGAGTTGGCCAGAACTCGGCCAACGCGAATGGTAATCTTGGAGTGAGTGCCAACATCCAAACCGATGCGAATGGTTTGGCGAATGCCCAAAGTGGAACAGGCCGCTTGCCGCGCGAGATTGTGACTCGTCGATTGCAGTCGTTGCGAAATCAACAGTCCGCGGTTGTCCGAAACGCGACTCGCACCGACCTTGGCATTGGAGCGGTCAACGACTCGCCTTCCGATACGCCAACACAATCGGACCCAAAAACTCAGCCGAACAACAAGCCTCCCCGCGGAAAGTCTGGCCAAGCTTCAAATCCGAATTCGAACTCCAATGAGAACAATGAGACTTCAGATTCGTCGAATCCATCCGGTCTGCTCTCGCTGAACGGGTCCGCCCGTTCGGACATTGTCGCACACGGTCAAAACCGATTGGCGCTGACGAACGCGGACAAATTACTCGCTCAGCGGCTGGCGCGAATTGATCAAATGCGGGATCAAGCGCTGGAATCCGGCAACGATCAATTGCTCGATCGAGCCGACCGACTCGAACTGGCCGCGAGATCGCAGTATGCGGATCGACTGACGGCAGACACCAATGATCCTTCGTCGCCAGCCGGCGCCAATGCACAAGGCCAAGCGACTGGTGCGATTCGGGGAAACATCAATCGGACGACGCCACAAAACACGAATCCCCAAGATCCAAATCAGGAAACTCCCGCAGACAGCGGGAATGATCCAGCCAGCGGCACGAATTCGGGTCTCCTTTCCGGTGATGCCGCGACTGCCACGAAGAATGAGGCAGCCGTATCGCGCTCCAACCGTGTTCAACAAACACAGAATGGCCGCCGTCCGACAACTCCCTCTGCGGAACCGATGCCGAACCAAGACACCGATGGCGTTACGACCCAAGCAAATTCCGCCAAGCAAAGCTCAACCGCCGCTTCATTGACCAACAGAGCACGGCGATCCAATGATCGAAATCGCCGCGACACCAACCCTGCGGAACCCACGAGAAAACTCCGCGGCGCCTCCTTCAATAGCCAAGGCAATTCAACGAATACCGCCGACGCCGCGGCCGGCAACAATTCGCTCGACGCGACGGGAACCTCCGCCACAAACGCAGCCGCCAATGCGCAGAGCAAGTAGTGTCGAGACGCAAGATTCCCAATCTCGACAAGTCGGTTATTCGACGAGTCGGTTATTCCCCGGTCCCACACAAGCCCGCCTGCCACTCGCAGACGGGCTTGTTTTGTTTGAACAGCCGCCACAATTCTGCGAAAGATCCCCGATACGAATGAAGCAAGCGGTCGGTGCAATATTTTCGTGATTTTCCAGTAACCTTTCGTGACGGATGCTTTTGATAGAGGTGCAAGACAATCGCATTCCAGGAGTCGGCTCTCGACAGGAGCGGTCTCCACCTCTCGAAAGGTTCGACCATGAATACACTTCGGCTCTGCCCGAAATGTTCCAAACCGCTGCCGTCTGACTCGCCGGAAGGGCTATGTCCGGAATGTCTGTTGAAGGCGGCGTTCGTCAACCAAACCGCGATCCACTCCGAAGCGTCGAGCCTTTCAGCGGAAGAACCGTCCGCAACGCAGACCATCAACCCGGCCGCGGGGATGCGAGTGAAATACTTCGGCGATTATGAATTGCAGGAAGAAATTGCTCGCGGCGGCATGGGTGTCGTGTGGAAGGCGCGGCAGAACAGCCTCAATCGGACGGTTGCAATCAAGATGATTCTGGCCGGCAAGCTGGCTGGCTCGGCCGAGGTGCAACGATTTCTGCGCGAGGCGGAAGCGGCGGCAAACCTTCAGCACCCCAACATCGTCGCGATTCACGAAGTGGGCGAGCACGATGGGCAGAATTATTTCTCGATGGACTACGTCGAGGGCCGCGATCTCGGAACGATCGTGAGCGAGGGGGCGCTGCCGATTCAACGAGCGGCGCGCTACGTGAAGATCATCGCCGAGGCGATTCACTTCGCGCACCAACGCGGCACGCTGCATCGCGATCTCAAGCCGCAAAATGTGTTGATCGACACGGCCGATCAACCGCGCATCACTGACTTCGGCCTCGCAAAGTTTGTCGAACACGACAGCCGACTGACGCAATCGGGCGCGGTCATGGGCAGCCCCAGCTACATGCCTCCGGAACAAGCTTCGGGTCGTCACGATCAAGTCGGTCCGCATAGCGATGTCTATGCGATCGGTGCGATCCTTTACGAACTGCTCACCGGTCGGCCACCGTTCCGAGGCATGACGGCGATGGCGACAATGCGGCAAGTGATGGAGTCTGATCCCGTCGCACCACGCAAACTCAACGCCGATGTGCCGCAAGACCTGGAGACGATCTGCTTGAAGTGCTTGGAAAAGTCGCCTGAACGGCGCTATCACTCCGCGCGCGAACTGTCCGAAGACCTCGGCCGGTTCCTTAATCATGAACCGATTCACGCACGGCCGGCGAGCACTCTCCGCAAGACCATCAGTTGGACGCGCCGGCATCCGCTCACGTTGGCCAGTGCCGCCGCGCTCGTCATGGTCGGTCTGGCCTTTTTCACGTTTCAACTGATTGAAGAAAACGCCTTTCTGCGAGCACAACAAGTCACGCCCGGCTTGACTCGCGAAGCCGGCCCGCGCGGTGTTGCCTTGGAATCCTGGAACACATTGGGCCTTTGCGTGTTCTGCGTGCCGACGTTTGGCTTCCTCTTTCTCCGAAAGCGAAAACAGGCCAGTTGGAATGATCTGTCAACGTGGAGTGAATTGTTCGACCCGATCAAGGCCCTTCAGCCCATCAATCCATTCAGTCCGCGTCTGCGTGCCGCAGCGACTGTTTTGGGAGTGGCCACTGTCGGCTTCGGTTTCGTTTTTCTCGCAAAGATCATTCAGACGCATGTGTGGGAAGGGGGCGTTCGCTCGGACAATTTCCTGATTGTCTGGTTCGATGTCTGGTTCGGTCTGATGCTCTTGTCGCTAGTCGCACGAGATTATCGGCGAGCTGTATTCGGAGCACCGAACCGCGAACTCTTGGCCGATCAGCGAACCGCCATTCGCAGTGCGATGCTGGAGTTCGACATTGGAGAATCCATTCGGCTGTACAGACAAGCTATTCCAGACGCTGGAGTTGCCGAAGCACAAGACTATGTTGCGCGACTCGCGGTTGAATTGCAGGCGACGGAACCAGAGAAGTTCGTCGCGCCAAAGTTATCGCTGAGAAGCTTCAATCGAAGGTTGATGGTTCGCTGTGCGGGCATTGAAGCGGCTTTCGTTGGTGTCTGCGCCGTTTTGTTTCCTTCCCTGCAAACTACGGAATCCATCTATCAATTTACCGCCGGACTGCTCTTCGGAGTCGGCGCGATGATCGGAACGCGGTTGAAAGGATTCTGGAAACGCTGGCTCGCGCTGATGCCCGGTTTCATCATGATTGGTGCTGGCCATGAGATTGTGCCTCACCTGCCTGGCGCACCACATCTCTTTACTTGGGCCTACATGATTGGACTAGCTTGCGGCATCTTTCTGATGGCGTCGGCCTTCACGAAAGACCGCCGCAAGACGGCAACAATCCCTCTCTAATCTCTTGAGCGAGTAAGGGAGAGGCGGCCCACTCCACCCCCTCGTCGCTTGGGGTCAATCACAAAGAGTCGGTAGGAAGTCGCTCAACGAGAATAGTTCCATGTGTCGCCAATGATCGTCCTTCGACATACATTGGTGACGGTCGGGAATGTGGTCGCAGGCAGCGAGGTGCCTTATCGTAGCTCAGTCGCTCCCGCGACGGAGATTCTCAAGACGCGATCAATCACAGCAAATCACAACATCGGGAATCACCGAACATTCGTAATGCGAGTCGCGGGAGCGACTCGCCTACGTCCTGCGGCTTTTGCCGCCTAAGAAAGTTTCATGCAACCACTTCACATCGTCAGAATGAGCCTGTCCGTGCTGTTGCTTGTGTCGGGCGCGGCCAGTGCGTTCGAGGATAAGGATACGCCGCCGGCATCAGATAACGGCGCGGAGGTGGCCTCGAAGATTAAAGCAGGATTTGAGAATCGAGCCGATGACAAGAGGAAAGACATCGTCGCGTTGGGCGGGTCGGAGGAATCCGAACGCGCGGTGGCAGCGGCATTGGACTGGTTGGCTCGGCATCAGCAACCGGACGGCGGCTGGGGCTGCAAGACCTTCGTGCAGCAGTGCAAAGACCCAAATTGCGAGCCTCATGGGGGGATAGCGGGGGCCGATTATCCGATGGCCGCGACTGCGTTTGGGCTGCTGCCATTCTTCGCCGCCGGTCAGACGCATGAGTCGAAAGGTCCATATCAAGCCACGATCCGCAAGGGATTGATCTGGATGGTTCAGCACCAAGATCAAAAGACGGGCCGGTTAGGGACTGGCTCAATGTATGAGCAGGGCTTAGCGACGATCGCGTTGTGCGAGGCATACGGGTTGAGCCGTGATCCAAAACTTCGAGTTCCAGCGCAGGCGGCCGTGCGATTCACCGAAGACGCGCAGAACGACACGTCGGGCGGTTGGCATTACACCGCGAATCCGCCAACCGTCGGTGACACGTCGGTCTTCGGTTGGCAATTCATGAGTTTGAAGACCGCGGAAATGGCGGGACTCGATGTCGACAAGGCGACTTTGGTCAAAGCACAGAAATTTCTGGTGAGCGTCTCCAAAGGGAAAGCGGGCGGCTTGTCCTCGTATATGCCAGAGTCAGGTGCGTCTCCCGCGATGTCCGCAGTCGGCTTGCTCTGCAATCAGTACCGCGGCAGAAAACGCACCAATCCCGCGATGGAAGAAGGCACGAACTACATGATGGCCAATTTGAATCATGCGAAGGCGGATTCGTACTTCCTCTACTACGCATCACTTGCCATGCACAACCTGCCTGGACCGGAATGGGACAAGTGGAATCGCGAGACCCAGAAGTTTCTTGTTGATTCGCAGATCAAAGAAGGCTGCGCGGCCGGAAGCTGGAGGCCCACCGGCCACACTGCCGGCCCCGTCATGTCCACCAGCATTCATGCTTTGACGTTGGAGGTCTACTACCGCTACTCGCCGCTGTACGATTTGGAGAAGAGCGAGCAGCCGAAGACCGAATAGCATCCGACAGCACTCAACGGCGGTCCTCAGAGTCATCTGCCGCGGGACGTACCTGCGCCGGAATATTCGGTGGCGCGGCGGCCTTGCTGCTCGGAGTCAGCAGCATCTTCACGCCGATCACAATAATGAGCACTGCGAACACGCGAGTGAGTGTTTCGTTGCTGAGCCGTTTCACATAATCGGCGACGAAGAAACTGGTCAGAGTCGCGGCGATTGCCGTGGCCGAGAAGACTCGCCAATCGACCAAACCGTTCTTGATGTGCTGACTCGTCGCCGCGATTGCGGTCGGCACGATCACCGCCATTGAAGTCGCAATCGCCACCTTCTGCGACAACCCCAGCAGCCCGACAAACGCCGGTACCATGACGATCCCACCACCCACTCCGCACAGCGCCGCGAGCACGCCACTCACAATGCCGATCAGAAATGGAGTCGCAAACGGCAGCAATGCTTTCATCGTGGGTCTCGTTAAAGAGTTCGGGTTTGGGTGTCACCGTAGAGACCGTCATCTTCCGGCGAATACGAATTCAAAAAAGCGCTATGAACTCGGACTGTATCCAGGTCTTCCATTGCGGATTTCAATGCCGCAACGTAGTCCTTGATTTCAGCCGAGTTAAGCGTGTAGCGAACGGCACCATCAGCGGATGCCACGCACAAGAAAAACCGATCAACAAACTCGACGTCTTTGATGACGGAAACTTTCGCACTGCCGATCGAACCAAGCACGAGTTCGCCAGGTAAAGATTGATTGCAGTGACGTTGTAAAAACGCGAGGAACTCGCCGACGACCGGCGGACCGGCGATCATAAACCGAAAATAAGATTGGAGGTGATTGATCGACAATTCCCAGCGCACAGGACCGGAACACGCCTGATCAATCTCGATAGTGATGTCGCCTGATCGACCGATAGCGGCCAATCCCCAGCTTATTTCTAGGTCTTTTGTCATTGTGTCGTTTTGTAAGATAACCGGACGAATTACCGAGACAGCCACTGCACCACCGCATTCGCCTTCGCCGAGGCCTCACCGGTGAAAACGGTTGCGGCGTTCGCGGCTCCGGCGGATTGCCAACTGGCTTTCGCGAGTGGCGGGAGTTCTTTCTCGCCCGCGATGAACACTTCGCCGGGCGCACACAGCGCGAGGAGTGCGGGGACGTCGCCGTACTTGACCGCGCCGGGGAGAAACTGAGCGTCATCGAATTCGGTCAGTGACGCGAAGCGGAAGCCGGCGGTGTCGATCGCTGTGCGGTCGATGGCCGAGCCGGCAACTACTTTCGCGGCGGCCGCCCACACACCAGCCGCGCCGACGCCGACAACATGCACTTTCTGTGCTCCGTGGTCATCACCGCGCAGGAACGCGACCAACGTCAGGATGTCGTGGACTCGCTGAGCGAAGAGCGGATGGTTGTAGCCGTAAGTGAAGCCGGCGAATTCGCGGTCTCGATTCTTGAGATTCGGTCGCTTGTCAATTTCGACACGGCGATTGCGCATCGGAGCCGCGATCCCGGCTGGCAATAACTCGCCCGTGCCGAAGACGTCGCAGCTTGCGACGCAGAAGCCCGCGTCGAGCAGCGATTTGATCTCGTACTTCGGCGAGCCGTCGGCGTTGAACAGGCCGGACTTACCCGACTCGTCGATCCACACGACGACTTGTTTGTTCCACGTCTTCGGATGCAGGAACACGATCGGCAATTCTTCGTCGTGCTTCTTCAGCTTGATCGCTTCGCCGAAGAAGAAAAAGTTGCCGCGGTCCTCTTTCTTGAGCTTCGTCCGTTCGATGTCTTTGAACGACGGCAGTTCGCGGCCGATGAGTGCTTTCCAGCCAGTGCCGACGATGTCGCGGAATTTTGTGGCGCTGTTGGCATCGGTCGGCGTGAGGGCCGCGAGTTGCTGGTCGGCATCGGCGGCGAGCGTCTTCGACAAGGCCCGTTCAAACTCGTCGCCGCTCGGCGGCTGCGGATGATCAGAGTTCCACACCGTCAGCTCGCCTTGCGATAGCGGCTGGAAGTCTCCCTCGACGATCGGATCTTGCTGGCCGAGCTTCAGGTGCTTGTTGAACCACGAATACATGACTGCTCGGCTGGGCTGGTTGTAGTTGTGCGGGAAGTGCAGGTACGGAACCGCCATCACGTTGTCCTTCGCTCCGAACATCTCGTAGAGCTTTTGCAATTCGGGGAGTCCCTTGGTCGCGATCTCAACGGTCCAGTCGTTGGCGGCCGACATGCCCAGCGGCTTGGGGGCGAACAACCCTGCCAGCTCGATGTTGCCGGTCCCGACTCGCAGCAGTGAACAGTTCTCGCAGGTACAGCCTCCTTGCATGGCCGTCGAAACCATCACCGCCGGAAACTGCACCGCCACGCGCGGGTCGATCGCGCCGAGCACGAAGGTCTGCGTGCCCCCGCCGCTGGCTCCGGTCACGCCGATGCGATTCGGATCGACGTCCGGCTGGCTCAGGATGAAGTCGAGAGCACAAACGGAATTGAGCGTCTGCATTCCCATAATGCTTTGCATTCGCAGTTCCGCTTGCGGGCTGAAGAAACCCCAAGCGTTCGGTTTCTCCATGCCAGGCCGTCGGTCGTTGAAGCGGTGAGCCACAGCGCCAATCTGCTGGCTGTCGGCATAGCCGATCATGTCGTAGTGAAAGACGACGCAACCCATCCGCGCGAGCTGAATGCACCGCGCTTGCAACGGATAGCGGCCAGAGAGTTCAAACCGTTCGGCTCCGACGGTGATCTGCTTGCGAATCTCTTGCGGCCCGGCGTCGTAGAACCGCCCGTTCGCCCAATGCCCGTGCGGACAGAGCACTCCCGCAAACGGGCCGCTCTTCCCCTTCGGCTTGAACAGACTGCCGGTCACGAAAAAGCCGGGAGCACTTTCGAAGTAAACCCGCTCGACAGTGAAGTCGTCTCGATCAACCTTGCCATGAATCACCGGCTTGAGCGGCGCTTTGGTCGGCATCGGCCAGAGTCCCTGCGACACCAGCACCTGTTTGCGCACGAAGTCCGCGCGCTTGGCCCACTCCTCTTTCGACGCCGGCACCTCCAGCGGGAAATACCCGTTGAGGTCTTTCAGACTGCCGAGCCGTTTGTCCTTCGGCACCTGGCCCTCTGGCAGGACACGCACATCCGCGAAAGCCACAGAACTGGTCAGCAACAACACGAGCACAAGCATCTGGCGGGTCATCGAAGTCTCCTTCACACGGTGGGATGCGGATGTCTCACAGGCGCGAGCCACTCCGCGAAGTTCGCAAGGCCGGAGATTTGAAGTGACTCGCCGTCAGAACACAATTCACCGGCCAGTCGGCAGCAATGTCTGGGAGTAGCCGGACTCGTGAGAGTTCGGAGTCCAAAGTCTCACGACTTGAGGTCATGTCATTGGTTGCCGAGGTGTCGAGCCTTATCGAGCGGCGCTCCGGCTTCCAGCCACTCCAACACACCATCGAAATCTCGATCGGGATTTACCCAACAAACTTTACGAATGGACTTGAGCTGCCGAGACGCTTTGGCAAACAAACCGAGCACGGCGTCATCTAATGCGGCGATGCGGTTGTCTGATTCAACGGCCGCTTCCAAAAGATGGGCGTCTTTGAGCATCGCCGCGCGAGACTTGTCCGAAGTGGCTGCGATTGTCAGTGCGTCTCGCAAGCGCGAGTCATCGTCCGCGTCAATCGGCACCACCTTCTTTCGAGCGTGCATGCTGACCAACCATTGCCGAGCAAATCCGGAACGGTGCCGTTTCCATTCCTGGGCCACGGCGGGCGACATGCCAATGCGATGACATATTCGCCGAACCGCCAGCAAGAAGTCGCGACAGTGTTTGGCCGTCGGATGGACTGCGTCTTCGGGGCCAGCCGCCTGGGCAATGCTGCAATCAATGACCAACACGGCCGACAGGTTTTTCGCATTCGCCATGACTATTCCTTGGCCACGGCGGCTTCGACCGCATCCAGATATTGGCTCTGAGCTGACAGCGCGACGTCATCGAAATCTTCCGGCCAATCGCCAAACCGCCCCGCGTCATCCAGGTCCGCGCTCGTGATCTTGGTCGCTCCCGTTTTCTCTTCGCGCGAGAACCAGTGCAGCTTGACGAGATCGGGAGACAAATCTCCTTCTGCGACCAAAGTTTGAACTGCCAAGAGCAACAACGAACTGTGTGTTTCAATCACAAGTTCGACTCCGCGCTTGGCCGCATCGGCAAGCAACCCGGCCATTGCAACTTGGGCTTTTGGATGCAGATGAATCTCTGGCTGCTCAATGTAGACGAGTTGTCCGGGACGTGCTTCCAGAAGTGCCACGACGACCGGCAATGTCTGCGAAACGCCAAAGCCAACGTCGGCAATATTCACTAAGTCAGCGCCATTCGCACCTCGGAACGGGCGAGACAGTCGTCCAACTCGCAATTCGACGTTGGCGTCGTCTAATCTGTTGGCTTCGACTTTCCAGGTCAGCCCCATCTGCTGAAGACTTGTATTGAGCCGCTTGAGCTTGGCTGCCTGCTTTCCACTCCAGGATGCAATCAGACTGGCGGTGTATCGCTCAAATGTTCCAGGAAAGATGGGGCCGGTCGCGCTCAACGAATACGACCGTTCGGGATTCCCCCGAAGTCCGGGAACGTGAATCATGTCTCGCAACCACCCAAAGTCGAACGACGAGAGTGGGATCACTTCACGATGCTCAGCCTTGCCATGAGGAATGAGGACATTCCGCAAGGCGAAACGGTCAGGGAAAAGCACGAAGTCAGCGTGAGGATCTTTCTGATACTCGCGAGCGATCTTTTCACGCACATCCACCGCGTGTTCATCATTGTGAGCCGGCACGCCAACCTCGGATTTGCCCGGTGTGATGCGGACGATCTCTCCTGAGTTCTTTCGGATCCAACAGGCTTCAACAAAAACAGTCTTGGATCGACCGCGTCGAACAATTCGCGTGGTGAAGAAGTTTTGGTGTGAGTCCTCAAATCCAACGGTAAATCCATTGCAGCGTTTCTTACCACTCCCGGTGTGGAGAATTTGATCTATTGCAGTGAACTTGACGTTTGGTCCATTCAGAAACAGCGGTCCCGGATCGAACGGTACTTCGAGTGTCTGTTTCAGCAACAGAATGGCTTGCATTAGACTCGACTTGCCGGAACTGTTCGCTCCTGCCAGCAACGTCAGCGGCCGAATTTCGACCTCGACCCGTTCGCCAATGGATTTGAAGCCTTCGACGATGATTCTCGATGCCATCTTGCTCTCCGAACGACTGCTTGCGTCGAAACGATGTTGCGGCAGTCTATCCGATCTCACTCGCTAACCAACCTCGGCACGCCCCAACAGCCACCCGAACTCTCACGAATTCCTCACGTTCCGCACCCCCTTTTCAAGGTTGCACCCCCTAAAACCACGGGACTTTTGCAAATGCTGTAGTGGCCATCCGATTTGAAACGACACCAAATCTGATGGTCACCGATTTGGCGAAATCATCAAAGTCCTGTGTTTCTGGGGATCTGAACCTTGAAAAGGGGGTGCGGAATGTGAGGAATTCGACTACGAGTCAATAACCTTAGCGGATCTGGCTATTTCACTCCCAGGCAATACAGCCACTCTTGCCGTTGGCCGGCCGTTTGCTTGGCGACTCGCATGTAGATGCGGCTGCCGCAGATCGTCGGGGTGGCGTAGATGTCCTCGCCGAGTTGATTCTCCGCGATGGACTCGAACCCTTTCGGAGTCGCCTTGAAGACGAACGTCTGGCCCGCTTCGTTTGTGGCGAAGAGGTGTTCGCCGACCAGAACCGGTGATGCGCTGAACGTTCCGCCGAGTCGGCCTTCCCAGACCTTTTCGCCGGTGTCGCACTTCCAACACATCGCGATGCCGGCATCCAGCACCGAGTAGAGATATCCGTCACGCACCAGCATCGACGGAACGTACACGCGTGAGCCGTTCTCCCACGCGATCTTGCCTGATCCATCTGCCTGCACCGCCGACAAGTGATTCTTCGGATATCCGCCACTGGTGAAGATCAGCTTGCCGTCGGTCACGGTTGAGGTCACGCATTCGGTCGTTGAGCCGGCGATCTCCCACAGAGTCTTGCCGGTCAGCGGGTCGAGACTCGTGACGAGGTCGCAGCCGGTGAAAAACAACTGCTCGCGGCCGGCAACCGTCAGAATGATCGGCGACGTGTAGTTCGGAAACTTCGGCCGCTCGACTTTCCAGACGATGCGGCCGGTTGCCCGATTCAGACCGGCGATGCAGCCCGTCCCTTTGTTGTCGGCCGACACGATCACCAGCGACTGATACACGGCCGGAGACGAACCGAATCCCTGATGCAGCACGTAATCGGTGATCTTCGTCTGCCAGAGTTGTTTGCCGTCGCGGCTCAACGCGGTGGTGTAGATTGCTCCTGCGTGCAGGAAGTTGATGAAGAGCCGCTCGCCATCGCAGGCCACCGTGGACGACGCCAGCGAGCTCTTGCTGTTTCCCTTCTTCTCGAACCCGCCGTGATGAATCTCCGTCTGCCACAACTGCTCGCCCGTCGTGCGATGAAAGCACAGCACTGATTGAATCTCGCGTTCGTGATCGGCGGTCGCCAGAAAAACTTGATCCCCGACGACCGTCGGCGAACCGTGCCCGCGGCCGGGAACAGCACACTTCCACAAGACATTCTCAGAATCACTCCACGTCAGCGGCGGCTTCTGCTCGGCCGCCGCAATTCCGTTCCGCTGCGGACCTCGCCACCACGGCCAGTCGTGGGACGTGAAAGTGATGCGGTCAGCGTCGTTCGCTTCCCGACGTTCGTCCGCGCGGATTGTGGAGGTTTCCAAGACGATCAATCCGGTCGCGGCTAGCATCAGCAAGAGTCGTGGCATGGGATGTTTTTCTCCGAATGTCGATGGACAGGATCAAAGAACGCTGGCCGATGGTATTCTCTGTGCGGTTGAAAATGACACTCACGAAACGCCATTTTTGGAGTGCGGGGATGCATCCCCGCTTTGGTTTGTGGCGGAGCCACTTTTAGCGTACTTTCGATTTTGCGAGCCGTGAAAGGCAAAAGCGGCTCCGCCGCGATCGAAAGCGGGGATGCATCCCCGCACTCCAAAATGGTGCCACCTCATGCTGACGGTCTATGTCGATGCAGATGCCTGTCCGGTAAAAGACGAAATCTACCGCGTCGCGCGGCGTTACTCGATGCGTGTCATCGTCGTGGCCAACACCGCGTTGCGAATCCCCAATGACCCGTTGGTTCAATTGGTGGTGTGCTCAGAACTGGGGCTCAACATCGTCGACGACTGGATCGCCGAACAAGCCGGCATCGGTGACATCGTCGTGACCTCGGACATCCCGCTGGCGGCGCGTTGCGTGGAGAAGCAAGCGCGCGTGCTCGACCCGAAAGGCCGCGTTTTCACCGAGACTCACATTGGCGCGACGCTCGCTCTGCGTGACTTGCTGGACGGACTGCGGCAGGACGGAGTCGTCAGCGGCGGCCCGGCCCCAATGGCGGCCAAGGATCGCTCGCGATTTCTGTCGAAGCTCGATGAACTGATCAATGTCGTCAGACGTGCTCATCCGCCACAGCGATCGTAAGATTGATGCGCCCGACAAAAGTCCGATTTGACGTGGGGCAGGTTTTCAACCTGCCCGCATTTCACGGCAGTTCCGGCAGGTTAAAAACCTGCCCCACGACTTTTGGCGGGCGCATCAAGATTGAGATTTTAGACGTTTGCGGCTGCGGCATCAAGTTCCCGAACGATCGTAGTGCAAGCTTCCAGCTTGCAGTTTTCATTCGCCTGACGAAATTCCGACAGGCCGCGGTGCCAGCGATTCATAATTTTTACAGTGCAAGCTGGAAGCTTGCATTATGATGTTCTGTCTCGTCTTCGCCGCTCATTTCGAGGAATCTGTCATGCCAAGCACTCGCCGGTTGCATCTGTTGCTACTTCTTAGTGTTGCTGTGTTCTCTCTGGCTCAAGTCAGTCGCGGCCAATTCAACAGTGGAGGCTCCTCGCAGCCACAAGTCCAAGCGAAGCCACCGGTGAGCACGCCGCCTCCCAAGCCGATCAAACCGATTCCGCCCGGCAGTGTGAACTCCCCGCCCAACGTTTATTTCCCCGTACCATCGGAACGGGAAGAGAAGCTGCTCGGAAAGCTCGATGAGACCGTCGAGCTGTCTTTCACGGACACGCCTCTGGCGGATGTTGTGTTTTATCTCATCGATAAATTCGGTATCGCGATTCTGATTGACCGTGAAAAACTGAACGAGGAAGGGATTGCGACTGACTCACCGATTACGTTTCAGGCCGAGGTTGGCTCAAGACCGCTTCGCGTCTCGCTAGAGCAGATGTTGACTCCGCTCGCTTTGGATGCGGTGCTGACAGATGGAGTGCTCACCGTGACAACGATGGACGAGAGTCGAAATCGATTAATTACTCGCGTTTACCCAGTCGGAGATCTCACCGACTTTCAGCAACCAGAAACGCATGAGGAACTCGCCCAGATCATTCAGGAAGGGACGCGAGGCCCTTGGTTTGTGAGAGACCAGGAGGGAGGGAAGATTTCGATCTCGCACTCCGTGCGAGCATTGGTCATCCGGCAATCCAGGCACTGTCACGACGAGATCGTCGAGTTGTTGAAATTACTCCGCGCGGCACGCGATGTCGAGTAATCGTATCGAGTTTGATCGCGCCGTTATTCTGACAAGGCAGTTATGCCAGCCAGCGATCGACGACTTTGCCGCCGACGTCGGTCAGGCGGAAGTCGCGGCCTTGATAGCGGTGCGTCAACTTGAGGTGGTCGAGGCCGAACAGGTGCAGCAGCGTGGCGTGGAAATCGTTCATGTGAACGGGGTTTTTCGCCACGATCGACGCTTGAACGGATGACCGGCGTTGGACCTTGTCTGATGGAATTCACAATGAAAGCTCCTCGTCCTCTTCGTCCTCGTCTTCCCATGCATCAGCCGCGACTAGGATTTCATCCAAGTGCAGCACAAAGCCCGGCAGGAGTTTGGTTTCATAAGTGTCGAACTCGCCTACAAGGGTGGGCTTCTTAGCGCCTTTTCGATGGACAGTCATGGTGCGGCGGAAGCGGTCGATGATCCAGTACTCAATGACGCCAGCGTCCAAGTATTCCTTGCGCTTCATGATGTAGTCGCGATCAGCATTTCGCTTGCCCGCCGAAACAAATTCAATCGCGATGGTAGGTGTGTCCTTATTCTCTCGTGGGCGACGCCCTAAACCCGCCCAGATGACACGATCAGCCTGTCGGCGGTCTCCACGAACCCGAATGTAGCGCTCGGGCATCGTCTTATCGAGCGCGTTTCCCTTGGGATGATTCTTCTGGTAGTCTCGCAAAACAAATGCGAGCACGTCATTTGGGTCAGCCTGAGCGGGTCCGGGAATTGCATTCACGACGAGCACTCCGTTGATGAGTTCATAGCGATAGCCGCGCACGTAATCCGTGATTGCATCGAACTCCTCGGGTTCCAGCCGCATTCCCGCCGAGGTTGGCCCAATGCGGAGGGGAGTCATCATTGCGGTCGTCATGTCGGTCATTCCCAAGAAAGCCGCTTCGCGGCAATTCCACAGCTCCGTCAAGCCGGAGCACTCTCAATGGTCTGAACACTCCCAAAGGATATCAGGCACCGCGCGGCGTGGCCCAGTGATCGCGGTAGGGGCGGCGAACCAGTGCGTTGGCTTCGTCGTCACCGACGATCTGCTCTGACTGCGGATCGAATGTCAGCGAGCGTCCCAGTCGCGTGGCGATGTTGCCCAGGTGGCATAGCGACGACGAAAGATGTCCGGCGAGCGCGTCGGCGTTGAGCGACTTGCCTTCGCGAATCGAGTCGCAGAAGTTGCGCACATGAGCGGCGTCGTTCTGCGGTTCGGGTTTAATGCTGATCGGGACCGGCTGATTGCGATCTGCGAACACTTGGATCTTGCCGCGGCGGCTGAGAAACATCTGCCCTTTCGTGCCGTAAAACTCTGCGCCGCTATCGACGTTGAGAGGATAGTTCGTGGACCACAAGCGTTGTTCGTAAATCAGCAATCGGCGATCGCCCGGCTTGCCGTTGCCGGAAAATTCGAAGGTGACCTGCTGCGTGTCGGGAAACTCTTGGTCATCATCGAGGAGAAACTTGCCGCCCAGTCCCGCCACTTTGGTCGGATGCGTGTCGACGCCCAAGCCCCAGCGGGTGTAGTCGATGTCATGCACTCCGTCATTCCCCATGTCGCCCGTGCCGAAGTGATACCACCACGTCCAGCGGTTGTGGACGCGATTGGTGCGATACGGAATCATCGTCGCGGGGCCGACCCAATTGTCGTAATCGAAGCCAGCGGGTGGAGCGGTGTCTTGTCCGCGTCCGATCGAACCACGACGTTGAATGTTCCAGCACTTGGCGACCAAGACGTCTCCGATGATCCCGTCTCGCAGCAGTTTGACGGCGTCGATCATCATCGCCGTGCTGCGGCTTTGCGTGCCGTGTTGCACATTGACTTTGTTGCGCGCGGCAGCCTCGACCAGCAACCGGCCTTCACGCACGTTGTGCGAGATCGGCTTCTCCACATACACATGCTTGCCGGCATCGCACGCCAGGATGGAAGCCGGCGAGTGCCAATGATCGGGCGTCGTCACGATCACCGCATCGACCGATTTGTCATCGAGCATCTTCCGCAGGTCCGAGACCGCTTGGTTCGCAGCGATACCGAGGCTCTTGGCGGCGGCTTGGCGGCGTGCTTCATCGACATCACACACGTAAGCGATTTCGACATTCGGGACGGACTTGAAGAGATTCGCATCGTGATTGCCGCGACCTCCGCAGCCGATCAGCCCAACGACGAGTTTTTCATTGGGACTAGCGGCCTTGCCCCGCGACATCTCGAATGACGCGACAGCGGCAAGACCGAACGACGTATGTTTCAAGAACTGGCGACGCGATGTGAGGTCAAACATAGCCAAGCCTCCAAGGGATGATGGTGACGATGCTGGTAACGCAGTTTGTGCCATAACCACTCTTCGCCGTCGCATTGAGGAAGACGGCCAAGAGTGGTCATCCTACTTTGTACTTTCCAAAGTCGTTACCTCGGCCACCTGACTCGGTGAACCGAAACCAATGATGGCCGACGAGACGGCCGCGTGAGACAACACAAATCGGACGGCCAACTCGGGCACCGACATCCGGCCGGCGAACTGTGTCTCAATCTGCTGAGCACGCTCGGAATCGCGTTGATACAGGGCCAGTGGAAAGTACGGGGTTTTCAATGTGTGTGGACTCGGAGGCTGACCGAGCAACGCTCCGCCGGCGAAGACTCGGATCGCAAAGACGCCCATGTTCATTGCGGCACAATCGGCCAGGATGTTGCCGTAATCGGATTCGTCGTCTGTGGCGAATGACATGCTGGGATTGAGGTCGCTGCTCGCGACAGTTGCAAGCTGGCAGCTTGCACTATAACGAGACACGCTTCCCGCGCTGGGGTTCAGCATGTTGTATGGCGTCTGCACGGTGTCGAATTCGCCGGAGCAAATCACTTCGCGCATTGCGGTGGGATGTCCGGTCCCGGTCAGGCCGAGATGCTCAATCAGTCCTTCGTCACGCAGTCGTCGAAAGGCTTCTGCGATTCCACCGCGTTTCAGAATATCGGCCACCCCGATCGACGCAGGTTCGTCGCCACGTTGCGTCGTGATGCCGTTGTGAAGTTGCAACAGCGTGACTCGCGGAACCCGCAACCGTTGCAAACTTTCGTCAACGGATCGGCGAACGAAGTCTTCGATGGGTTCGGACGAGTCGAGCGGAACACGGACTTTGGTGGCGATGTGAATCTTTTCGGACGATGGCAACTCGGAGAAGACACGTCCCAAGTTCGACTCGGACTGACCTTGGCCATATCCCGGTGCGGTGTCGAACCAATTGATGCCGGCCGCGATCGCCGCGGCAATGACGGTCCGTTGAGCTTCAACATCGGGGCCGGTCATTAATCCCGAGACTGGCCCGGCTCCGAACGAGACCGCGGACACCCGAATTCCCGTTCGGCCTAACATGCGATACTGCATGGTTCACTCCGTGTTCCGACAGCCCGTTCTGTCTTCCGGTCGTCGGCTGTCGCGGACGCACCGCGACAATTTCACGATCGTGCTCCGGATTCCGTTTGTGTGGCAAGCTGGAAGCTTGCACTACTCTGCAAACGTTTCAAATCTTGTTTTTGTGAGAAGATTTTGAGACCGGAAGAGTGTTTGGTTGTTGGGACTAAAGGAATTGCGCTTCCACATCATTCT
>JAYVSP010000324.1:0-3537 GCA_043775215.1 Planctomyces sp.
AAATGACCGTGCGTGATTCGTGTCGATTGTCAATGTTTGATTCACCATCAGCCGGAACGCGTTAGCGTCCGGTTTTCGCCGATCCGAACCGGATGCTAATGCATTCCGGCTGATCAGATTGGGATCGACACGAATCACGCACGGTCATCTAAAGTTGCTCCGTGGAATCGAAGCGGATGGCAACCTCACCGAGTGTTTCATTCGGTGGGAACCGTGCTTCTAAGAACGGCAATTCAGGCGAGCCTCGACAAAGGTTTTGATGGTAGAATCGGATTGCATTCCTTGCCTCAGGCCGACAGCTTCTACGGCCACCAAGGGATGACAAATCTCGGACCGGATGCGGATTACCAAAATCTGTGTTACTTTGAGATCAGTGCCGACGAGGCGCACGCTCGGAAAGATTGAGCAAAATGAAACAGAAACCAATCAAACTGGATCTCTCGAAAGAATGGTATCTGCGAGCGGCGGCGATCGAAGAGGCCTGGGGTCGTGATATCTTCGCCGGTCTGCCGATCTTCTATCCGCCGTCGATCACCGGCTGGACTCCCCCCGAAAAGCCCAAACGGACTCGCAAGCCGAAGACTCGGACCACAGCGGCAAAGCCCAAACCCGCTCGCAAACGCCGCGCGACGAGCGCGAAGCCTTAACCGATCCGGGGTCGTCCCGGCCTCAACGACGAACCGGCTTTCGTTGGGCTTTCATCGCCCAAGCAGCGGCGGTTGGAATTGCTCGCGGTGAAGAATTCTCAAGGGAAGTCGCGCAGTGTCGACCGTCGTGAATTCGACAACCGGCTGGCGGCAGGTGACGATTTGCCCGCTCGGACCATGATCAATGAGACCAGACCCAGACCAGACCCCTTTTTGCCTTCCAATGAGACCAGACCCCTTTTTGCCTTCCAGTCTCCAAGTCTCCAAATCCAACAAATCCCTCTGAGCCATTGTCATTCTTTATTTGACAAGCAAATTACACGTCCTAAGTTTCACTCGAGACAATCGTTTCCAATTTATTCTCGCGGAGATACCACCATGTATTCGTTGCCAGAACTCAAGGAAAAAGACGACGTGTTGAAAACGATCGGACGACGTATTTTGCAAGGGTGTGCCGCCATCATTTTGAGTGGGCTGTTGACGAACTCGGCCGCCGCTCAATCGCCCGCCGGTGTGGATCGGATTGAGGAAGACTGGGTATTGGTCTTGAAAACGCCGACTCCTGCAATTGCAACCCCGCAAATCCAGAACGTGATGTCTCCGTTCCCGCATGTGAATGGCCATTACGGGATACTTTGTTTGAATCACGGTACCGACCCCGATTTCGTCGCGGGAGGCATTCAAATGACGCGGTACTACGGTGCAGACTTGATGAGCTACCAGCCACGTGTGGCGACTCCCTTATTGGCCAATGCCGGTGAGCGAATCACGTATTCAATGTCGATGAAGATTCAGGGCGGAAAGCTGAGTTTTTCCGTACTCAATGGCAAATCGCAGACGATGGGAACCTTCGGCGGCGACACCACGCCCTGGATGACGGACGTTACCACGTCGCTGACGGACCTATCAGGCTACTCGCCTCTCGTTTCGGCGACGTACACCGAAGTTGCCTACGGCACCAATGCCGTGGATTCTCTCACTTTGAAATCCGTGCGTTACTACAAAAACAACAAGCTCACGAAGAGCGACGACCCCAACTACAAGGTCAGAGTCTTCACGGCGCAATGATGACGTTGTTTCCGGTTGACGATGGCAGGAACGTCATCGCCAAGTAGTGAGTTTTTTCTTTTCTCGCCCGACTTTCGTCATGTGAGAACGAGGTTTTGAGCAGAATTGGGGTCAGTCATGTTGATCAAGACAACAGGTCGAACTGTCAGTTGCGTTCGTAACCCACGCGACCAGGTGACTGGCCGCGATCGTTGCGGTGCGATCATTGTCCTCTCGGCCGTGGTACTGACGATGGTCATCGTCCTGGTTGCGTTAGGCATCAACCTGGGTTACGTCGCGATGACAAAGTCGCAACTCCAAAACGCGGCCGATGCCGCTTCGTTGGCTGCGGCAAATGAACTCGGAAAAGGGCTGGGACTAGGTGCCACGAGTTCCGTGTCCCAGACCCAGCAGACGGCGGACAGTGCCGCAGTGGACGTTGCCGCGAAAAACCGCAACGGCAATATCCTTTCGACGGTTGTTGTTCCGTCACGCGACATTAAGTTCGGAACTCTGAGCTGGAGTTCCAGTCAAAACACATGGGTGAAAACATGGGGGACAACTCCACAGAACTTGGTCAGCGTCACGGCTCCGCGCTCTGTCAGTAGCAGTGGCGGAGATGGACCTCTGCCAACCTTGTTCGGTTCCGTGCTGACACCGACACAAGTTGGTCTCTCGGCCCGTGCCTCGGCCGGACTCTTGCCAGGCGTCGGCGTCAAACTGAGTGATTCCTCGCAAATCGCTGATATCCTACCCATCGCGATCGACATCACATCGTGGTCGGCATACATGGCCGGAAGTGGCAGCGACAATTACTACTACGATCCAGACACTAACACGGTGCGTGCCGGATCGGATGGCATCAAGGAACTCGACATTTACCCCTACGATACGGGACTCCCAGGTAACCGCGGGACGGTAGACATCGGTACGACCAACAACAGCACCGCCAACCTTCAACGGCAGATTTTGTACGGACTGAATAACTCAGACCTCGCCATGTACGGTGGCTCGCTACGCACCGATCAAAGCGGAGTTCACTTTGCTGGAAATCCGGGGTTGAGCGGTTCAATTAAGAGTTCGTTGACAGCGACGATTGGAAGGCCACGACTCGCTCCAGTGTTTACAAGTGCGACAGGGAACGGAGCGAAAGCGGACTACGCCATTTCAAAGTTTGTTGGAGTTCGAGTGATTTACGTTCGTCTGACCGGAGCAGCAAAGAAGGTTCTGATCCAACCCGCGGCCTACGTCTCATCGCAAGTCATCCGTGGCAAGATCGACGTGGGACCGGATTCTTATTGGACGAAGCCAGTAATCGTGGAGTGACACAAGCAGCCGTGTTATTGCCGCCACGCTCGATCTGAGCGAGCCTCAAGACCGTCGAGACATGTAAGACCCGCGCGCTCGAAAAGCTGCGCAGGCACACCCGCGCCGAGATCGTCCGCGACGTCTTGCAGCACGGGTGGCTGGATGGGCGAGAGGGAGCCGAAAACGTGTGAAACTGAGGGTGCGGAATCGCCCGTTTCCACCGCTCCTCGGCTTCTCATCTCCCCAACCTCTCTCTTGCCACTGCCGCGTCCGGGAATCTCCTGACGCCATTGTCGGGAAACGCGCGACACGCTTTCCCGATCCTCCCGGCAGACGACCCGTCCCGCACGGAAGAAAATCCGCCCCTGAGTCGGGAGCTTTGATTCACCTGCAGGAGGTAAGTAGTCATGTCGCCTTTATCCATGTTTGTTGAAAAGAAAAGGTGTCAGGAACGTGTCAGGAACCAAATGCGGGCATTTATCCTGAGCGCAGAAAAATCCTGAAAACGATTCCTGACACATTCCTGACACGAATG